>CALDFO010000614.1 GCA_937942205.1 uncultured Alphaproteobacteria bacterium | reverse complement strand
CCTTCCGCCGGCAGCGTCTCGTCGTGATAGAGCTGGGCGGTCTCCGGATCGAGCGCCAGGGCGAACTGGTCGCGCCAGCGGAACTCGAACCGCGCCTTGGACATGGCGTCGTCCCATAGCCGCGCCGCCGGATGGCCCTTGGCCAGGTCGGCGGCATGGGCGGCGATGCGATAGGCGATGACGCCCGCCTTCACATCGTCGCGGTCGGGCAGGCCCAGATGTTCCTTGGGCGTGACATAGCAGAGCATCGCCGTGCCGAACCAGCCGATCATCGCCGCGCCGATGGCGCTGGTGATGTGGTCATAGCCGGGCGCGACATCGGTGGTCAGCGGCCCCAGGGTATAGAAGGGCGCCTCGTCGCAGGCAGCCAACTGACGATCCATATTCTCCTTGATCTTGTGCATCGGGACATGGCCGGGGCCTTCGATCATCACCTGGACGTCGTGGCGTTGGGCGATCTTGTTCAACTCGCCCAGCGTTTCCAGTTCGGCGAACTGGGCGGCGTCGTTGGCGTCGGCGGTGGAACCGGGCCGCAACCCGTCGCCCAGGGAGAAGGACACGTCATATTGCTTCAGCAGGTCACAGATTTCCTCAAAGTGCGTGTAGAGGAAATTCTCCTTGTGGTGCGCCAGGCACCACTTGGCCAGGATCGAGCCGCCGCGGCTGACGATGCCGGTGACGCGGTCGGCCGACAGCGGAATATGCGCCAGCCGCACCCCGGCATGGACGGTGAAGTAATCCACGCCCTGCTCGCACTGTTCGATCAGGGTGTCGCGATACAGCTCCCAGGTCAGGTCCTCGGCGATGCCGCCGCACTTTTCCAGCGCCTGATAGATCGGCACGGTGCCGATGGGCACCGGCGAATTGCGGATGATCCATTCGCGGATGGTGTGGATGTGGCGGCCGGTGGACAGGTCCATCACCGTGTCGGCGCCCCAACGGATCGACCAGACCAGCTTTTCCACTTCCTCGGCCACGCCCGAGGTGACGGCGCTGTTGCCGATATTGGCGTTCACCTTGGTCAGGAAGTTGCGGCCGATGATCATCGGCTCGGTTTCCGGGTGGTTGATGTTGGCCGGAATGATCGCCCGACCCTTTGCCACCTCGTCGCGCACGAATTCCGGCGTGATCTCCAGCGGGATATTGGCGCCGAAGCTGTTGCCATCGGCCAGGGCCGAACGCCCCAGATTCTCGCGGGCGGCGATGTATTTCATTTCCTCGGTGATGAGTCCCTGGCGCGCATAATGCAGCTGGGTGACGTTCCTGCCGGGCTTTGCCCGCAACAGGGTCCTGCCCGCGCGGTCGAATTGCGGCACCGACAGTTTTTCGCCCGCCTTCAGGCCGTCATCCTCGGGTTTGCGGGCGCGGCCCTGATAGACCTCGACATCGCCGCGCGCCTGAATCCAGTCGCGGCGCAGGGCGGCCAGCCCCCGGTCGATGTCGATCTCCACGGAATCATCCGTGTACGGACCGGAAGTGTCGTACAGCCGCACCGGCGGCTCGCCGCCCGACAGCGGCACCTCGCGGAACGGCACGCCGTCAATCAGCAGCTTACGCGAACCGGGCAGCGCGCCGCGCGTGATAGCGATGGATTTGTCGAGAATGGGCTTGTTCATCGGACCTCTCCCTACACCGGCATGACCCGGATCAGGTTCTAAGGGATCCGCACCATTGCGGTCTCAGCCCGTTGTCGGGCACCCCTGGGAAGGCACAGCATAGCCCGCCGCGCCGCGCCGCGCCAGCATCAGGAAACGGCGAACTGCCTGAACTCTGAAATCACGCCCTTGACCGCCGCCGCCACGATCTTTTCCCCCGCCGCGATATTGGCCTGGCCGGGGTCGGAGCCGATGCGCCCGTCGGGGAAGCGGCGGCGGTAATCGTCGGCGTCCAGGATCGGGCCGTTGGGCGCGATGCGCGGCGTCATCGCCACCGCTTTCACCGCTTCGGGATAGGCGAAGTAGGTGACCGAAACCTCCGACGGGGTGGCATGGCTGCCCTCGCCCACCGGAAAAAGCTGGCGGCACAAGTCCATCACGCCCGGCACCTCCCACCAGTTCCGCAAGGAACAGCGCAAGGGCGGGTGGTTGCTGCCGGACCGGTCAAAGCTGACGCCGTGATAGATCTCGCTGAAGGCCGCCGTGATGGTGGCGATGTTGCCGCCATGCCCGTTCAGCCAGTAGATGCGCTCGAAGCCGTGGCGGGCCAGGCTCTGGGCCCAATCCACCATCGCCGCGATCATGGTGCTGGGGCGCAGGGTGATGGTGCCGGGAAAACCCATGTGATGCTGCGCCTGACCGACATTGAAGGTGGGGCCGACCAGGATCCCCGCCTCATCGCCCGCCCGGCGGCCGATCACCTCGGGGCAGATGGCGTCGGTGCCCAGCAACCCGTTGGGGCCATGCTGTTCGGTCGAGCCGATGGGAATCAGGATGGCCCTGGACTTGGCCAGATAGGCCTCGACCTCGGGCCAGGTGGAAAGGTGAAGCTGCATGACGGTCCCGCCTTTGATCGGCGCCGGTGGTACCGGCAAGCCCGCATCATCGCGCGCCGCGCGCGGGCCTGGCAACATCCAGGCGGATCGCCTTGAGCGGACCGG
>CALDFO010000613.1 GCA_937942205.1 uncultured Alphaproteobacteria bacterium | reverse complement strand
CCCAGGCCGGTGACGCGGGTTTGCGGCTTGTCGGTCATGTCTGTTTTTGCAGATAGGGACGCAAGGGACGCTCCATCAGGAAAATGGCGATACCCGCCAGGATGCCGAATCCGGCGATCATCAGGAAGAATTCGGGATGGCTCATGCTTTCCCAGAAGGTGCCCAGATAGCCTTGCAGAAAACCGCCGCCCAGGAAATTGGGCAGGAAATTCACCGCCACCATGAAGGAGACGATCCGCAGCGGCGCCACCTTGGAGTAAAGCGACAGGCTGATGGGCGACAGGAATATCTCGCCGGTGGTGATGACGGCGAAATAGGCCAGCAGCCACAGCCAGCTCACCTTGGCGCCGCCGCTCATCCAGGACACGCCCGCGATCAGGATATAGGCCAGCGCCAGCAGCAGGCAGCCGATGGCGATCTTATGCATGGAGTTGGGCTCGCGCCGCGCCTTGGCCTGGCGCGTCCACAGCGCCACCAGAACAGGCGTGAAGGCGAAGATGATGAAGGGATTGAAGCTCTGGAACCAGGTGACGGGAATCTGCCAGTCCAGCAGACCCGGCAGGATGCGCCGGTCGGTGGCGCTGTCGGCGAACAGGGCGATGATGTTGCCCTGCTGCTCGTAACAGGCCCACCACAGGGTCAGCGGCAGCACCAGCAGGAACAGCGCCGCCACCGACCGCCATTCCTCGCGGGTCAGTGGCTGCTTCACGCGCGCCGCGCGCGGCTTGATGACTTCCGGGGGCAGGTGCTTCCAGCCCCAGAGATAGACGGCGAAGGCGAACAACATGCCCACCCCGGCGGCGCCGAAACCATAGTGCCAGCCCACCGTCTCGCCCAGCGTGCCTGCTACCAGCGGGGCGATGAAGGCGCCCAGATTCACCCCGACATAGAAGATCGAATAGGCGCGGTCGCGGCGGCTGTCTTCGCGCGCATACAACATGCCGACCTGGGCGGTGGTGTTGGTCTTGAAGAAGCCGCCGCCGAAGATCAGCAGGGTGAGGGCGGGGAACAGCAACGCCTCCGATGCCATCAGGAAATGGCCCGCCGCCATCATCAGGATGCCGATCATCGCCGCCTTGCGCTGGCCGATGAAGCGGTCCGCCACCCAGCCGCCCAGCAGCGGCGTGGCATAGATCAGGCCGGTATAGGTGCCGTAGATCAGCGAGGAGAGCGGCTGGGGGTTGAGGCTGCGTCCCGTCAGCGCCTCGAAGAAGCCCTTGACCTCCGGATAGAACCACACCCCCTCCACCGTGCCGGGCAGCAGCAGG
>CALDFO010000612.1 GCA_937942205.1 uncultured Alphaproteobacteria bacterium | reverse complement strand
GACGCCTGGTGGCCGCTGGACCGCTCCGCGCACATCCTGCGCCGCAAGTTTCACGAGCTGATTGACGAGTTTAAGCCCGATGTTCTGGGGGTCGCGCGCCCGTTCGTCCGCTATGGCAAAAAAGGGGGCGGCATCCTTGACACCCCCAACAACCTGATCCCCCAGTTCGGGGCCTTCTACCTGCTGCACGAGGTGGCGGGTGACCGCGGCCTGCCGATCGACGTCATGCAGGAAAGCGAGGCGCGCAGCCTGCTGCTGGGCCCGGACTATCCGCGGGAGAGCGACGCAGCGAAGCGGGCGGTCTGGCAGGCCTGCCTGGACCGCGGCCGCCGCTGCCCCACCAAAGACGCCAGCGACGCCCTGTGCATCGCCCTGGGCGTGCTGGAGCGGCGTCAGCCCACCCGCGCGCACGAGGCGACCCCGCTGTTCGCGGCGGCACCGCGGGCACCTGCCCGCCGGCGGAAAGGGCGCAAGTCGTGAAAGACTTTTCGCCCACCCAAATCAATTTCATCTGCGACCATCTGGGCGTCGACATGACCGGCCTGGAGCTGGGGCGGCTGTTCATGGTCAACCCGGCGGAGATCCACCAGGTCTATCGCGCCCACCGCGGGCACCTGCCCGCCGGCGCCCAACCATCCGCCTTCCATTCCCCTGGCGGCGGCAATCTGCTGGCCCGGCTGGGCATCCGCGGCGCCACCAAAAACGATCCGCCGCCGCCGACTTACAGCCATGACGAGTTTCAGCGCCTGTTCCGCGGCCCGGACTGGCAGCCTGGAAAACGGCCATGAGCTCGCGCAAGGGCCTGAAGCGGCACGGCATGCGCGCCTATCGCATCACGGGCCCGGCCGGCGCCTGGATCATCGAAAGGGACAGCCCCACCCGCTGGGCTGTGCGGCCGGAAAACTGGCCACGAACGCCCGGCGGCCAGTTCTTCAACCTGCCGCCCTTCCGCCTGCTGCGATACGCCCGCTTCCACGCTGAAACCCAAGCCGGTTTGCCCCCATGCCCCCAAAGCCAAGCCGCGCCGTTACCGAAGACAAGGCGCCGGAAGTCATCGAAGCCGAAGACCCCATCCGCGCCCGCTGGCGACAGCTCGAATGGTTCGCCACGCCCCCCTTCGCTTCCCGGGCTGGCGCTGAGCTGATCCATGCCCTGCATCCCGGCGTCGCCAGCGCCTGGGAGCCTTGCTGCGCTGACGGCATCATGGCGGCATGCCTGGGCGAGACCATCCCGCTGGTGCATGCCAGCGACCTCCAGCTGCAGGATGGGCCCGCGCGCCCCAACACCGCCTTCACCTTCGATTTTCTGCTGGACACCCACGGCGCCCCGGAGGTGGACTGGATCATCACCAACCCGCCCTTCGCCAGCGCCCCGGATTTTGTCCGGCTGGGACTGCAGCGCGCGCGGCGCGGGGTGGCGATCATCCAGCGCCTGGCCTTCCTGGAAACCCCGGACCGCTACCAGCTCAATTTTGAAAGCCCCGTGGGGCTGAGCGTCTTCGCGCCCTTCATCGAGCGCGTGGCCATGCACCTGGGCCCCTGGAAGCCGGAGGCGGGCACGGCGACGGCCTATGCCTGGTTCATCTACGACAAGGAATGGCGCGGTGAAGCGGTGGTGCGACCCATCCCGCCCGGGAGCAAGGACCGTCTCTCCCGCCGCGATGACATCCGCCGTTTCGTGAAACCAGCGGTGGGGACACTGCTGTGATCGACCTTGCCGAAAACCACGAATCACCCCAGCCATGGCGTGCCGGCTTGATCACCGGCGGAATAGGTGTCGCGCCGGGCCACGGATTCAAACCCTTGGCCTGGCCCGGCGGGCACTTTCAAGGGGAAAATCCATGACGTCACCAGTCCGCCTTTCCACCCGTTGGGTCCGCGCATGACCGCGAAGGCCGACACCGGATATGTGCCGTATGACATCGACCTGGAACAGGCCGTCCTGGGCGCCACGCTGCGCGACAATGACCTGATCGACACGGCATCTGAGGTCTTGGGGCCGGAGCATTTTTACGATCCGCTGCACGCCCGCATGTTCGAGATGATCAACTATCTCCGGACGGAAGGCAGCGTCACGCCGAAAATCCTTTACGCGGTGATGAAGAATGACCCCGGCGTCAAGGAAACTGGGGGGCTCACCTATTTTGAGGCACTGCACGGCGCTGCGCCCTCGCTTCCACCAATCAAAGAATACGGCCGCATCCTCAAGGACCTGGCTGCTCGCCGCCAGCTGATCAAGCTGGGTGAAGAACTGATCGCCGCCCAGGCTGACGGCCCCCAATGGGAGACAACCGCCGCCCTCACGGATCGCGCGGCGGACATGCTGGGCGAAATTGTGGACGGGACCAAGGCCGGGGAGCGGCGGCGTCCGACAAACTCCGTCGACGCCATGCACACCCTGGCCCAGAAGATTGAAGCCCACCAGGCCGGCACCGATGTGCACGGCTATCTGACCGGCATCCAGTTCATTGACCAGCACGTCGGCCGCATGCTGCCGGGTGACCTTTGGTTCGACGGCGCCCGGCCTGGAATGGCCAAATCCCAGACCGCCACCAACATCGCGCGCAATGTCGCCATGCAGGGCATGGGCGTGGATTACCGCTGTCCGGAAATGACGCTGGACCAGCTGAGCGCCCGTATCGCGTGCGAGGTCGATTATGACCGCTGCGAGGCCGAACGGCTGGAGCCCATGCCGTACCGGGATCTTATCCAGCTGCGCGCCAAGCCAGAGTTCGTGGAACGGCTGATTTTCGCCCGTATGCGCGTCTGCGACTGGGCGCAGATCGACCTGTTCACCGCCAGCATGGTGCTGGAAGAGATTGAGGCGGACAGCCGCCGGCGCGCGCGGAAATATCCAGGTCACCGCCTGCTGATCATCGACCATCTCCAGCTGGTCACTGTGCGGGACCTGCGCCGCGGGGCCAACCGCACCGAAGAACAGACCATCATCACCAAACGCCTGAAGGAATTGGCGAAGGAGCTGGGCTGGACCATCCTGGTGCTGTCCCAGCTGAGCCGCGAAATCGAAAGCCGCGATGACAAGCGGCCTCGCATGCCTGACTTCCGCGAAGGTGGCAGCATCGAGCAAGACGCGGATGTGGTGCTGGGCCAGGTCCGGCTGATCCGCTACGCCGGCGAGAAGATCAAGCAGGCCAAAAACGAAGAGCAAAAGGCCGTCGCTGAAGCCGAATATGACAAGCTGCTGGGCGTGCTCAGCATCGCGGTCCTGAAGAACCGCGCCGGCGGTGACGCCGACTATCACGATATTTTCATTGATGAAAAATCATCGGCTATCCGGAATGAGCGCGGCGCCAGCGTCGTTCTCGAAGCCGAATTGCCGTTTTAGGGGGAGAGCATGAGCGCGTCGCTGCTTGGATGGGCATACCGCCAGAAAACAGGGTCCGGGATCACCAAGGCTGTCCTGGTCAAGCTGGTGGACAACGCCAACGATGACGGGTTCGCGGCCCCGCCGATGGGGAAAATCTGCGCCTTCCTGGAGCTGTCCGACAAGGCCGTCCGTGACCACATCAAAAAGCTGGAAGAGCTTGGCCTGCTGAAGG
>CALDFO010000611.1 GCA_937942205.1 uncultured Alphaproteobacteria bacterium | reverse complement strand
GGCCAGCTCAAGTCGGAATCGGTCAAGGAACGCGCCAGCGCGCGGCAGGCCCGCGAGGCTGCGGAGGCGGCGGGCATGGACGCGGTGCAATCGGCGCAACTGGCGCGGATGCCGCACTAGGCCGCGCTGATTTGCGCTTTTCGTCATGGCCCGGCGTGTCCGGGCCATCCAGTTTCAAGGGCGTGACAGACGGATGCAGAAACTCCTCATCATCGGCGGCCTCTGCCTGGTGATCGCGGGCCTGGCCTGGCCGCTGCTGTCGCGGCTGAATCTGGGCCGCCTGCCGGGCGATATCGTCATCCAGGGCGAGCAGGGCGGATTCTATTTCCCGATCATGACCTGCATCATCGTCAGTGTGGTGCTGTCGCTGATCTTCTGGATCGCCGGCCGTTTTTAGCCCCTTGTCGTTCCCGCGCCCCTTGTCATTCCCGCGAAAGCGGGAAGCCAACTTTTGTCACGCGCCGTAAGTCGGATTCCGGCTCGCGCTTCGCTTGGCCGGACTGACGGTCGCGTTATTTCCGCTCGGCGGCCCACGCCGCATCCAGCGGCTTTTTCGGATCGGCGGTGATCTTCAGCACCGCGCAATGGTGATAGCTGAACTCGCCCGGATTGTTCACCGTGTGCTGTTCCATGAACTGGATCACCTGCAGGGTGCAGGATTTGCAATTGATGTTGGGGATCGCCACCTGGGTCTCGAACGGATCGGTCATCTTGGCCTGGTGCGCCCACAAGCCATCGGCCAATACCGGCGGCGCCACCGGGTCCATGATCGCGCCCGATACCGAAACGATCTGGCCCTTGTCGTTGGTCGCGGTCACCGCCTTGGGGTCGATGGGCAGTTCGTTGGGCGCGTTGACCGCCAGGGCGATGCGGTAATGGCCGGGGTGATAGATGGTCTCCTGCACCGCCACGCGCAGCAGGGAACCGCCCGTCACCTCGGTCACCGCGCCGGTCGGCTTGCCGAAATCGGCATTGGTGCCGCCGCAGGGCGCGGCCTTTTGCGGATCGCCCAGCGCGTTCTGCTCCAGCGAGGCGGCGGGCGCCAGCAGGCGGAAATGGGCATTCACCACACCCGGCATCGCGACCATGCCCAACGCCACCACACCGGCGCGCAAAAAGACCTTGTTCATGACAGCCCTCGCGGAAAAATCGCCTCCTGCATATCGGCGG
>CALDFO010000610.1 GCA_937942205.1 uncultured Alphaproteobacteria bacterium | reverse complement strand
CCCGACAAGGCGATCGACGTGATCGACGAACTGGGCGCCAGCCAGATGCTGCTGCCGGAAAGCCGCCGCAAGAAGGTAGTGAACGTCAAGGATGTCGAGGAGATCATCGCCAAGATCGCCCGCATCCCCGCCAAGTCGGTCAGCAAGAGCGACGCCGAGGCCCTCAAGACCCTGGAGGCCGATCTGGGCCGCGTGGTCTATGGCCAGGATGCCGCCATCCATGCCCTGTCGTCGGCGATCAAGCTGGCGCGCGCCGGCCTGCGCCAGCCGGAAAAGCCCATCGGCTCCTATCTGTTCAGTGGTCCCACCGGCGTCGGCAAGACCGAGGTGGCCAAGCAGCTCGCCCGCGTGCTGGGGGTGGAGTTCCTGCGCTTCGACATGAGCGAATATATGGAGCGTCACACCGTCAGCCGCCTGATCGGCGCGCCGCCGGGCTATGTCGGCTTCGACCAGGGCGGCCTTTTGACCGATGGGGTCGATCAGAACCCGCATTGCGTGCTGCTGCTGGACGAGATCGAAAAGGCGCATCAGGACATGTTCAACATCCTGCTGCAGGTGATGGATCACGGCCGCCTGACCGACCACAACGGCAAGAAGATCGACTTCCGCAATGTGGTGCTGATCATGACCACCAATGCGGGCGCTTCCGACGCCGCCAAGGACGCCATCGGTTTCGGCCGCGGCAAGCGCGAGGGCGAGGACGAAGAGGCGATCAAAAAGCTGTTCACGCCGGAATTCCGCAACCGGCTGGATGCGATCATTCCCTTCGCGCCGCTGACCCGCGCCACCATCGACAAGGTGGTGGAGAAGTTCGTGCTGGAACTGGAAACCCAGTTGGCCGACCGTTACGTGACCTTCGAGCTGACACCGGAGGCCACCCGCTGGCTGGGCGAGAAGGGCTATGATGACGCCTTCGGGGCGCGTCCGCTGGCCCGGGTGATCCAGGATAACATCAAGAAGCCGCTGGCCGACGAGATTCTGTTCGGGCGTCTCAAGGGCGGGGGCACGGTGCGGGTGCTGCTGGACCGGCAGGCCGACAAGCTGGCCTTCGAGTTCGTCACCGCCGCCGAGGCCAAGTCGCGCGCGCCCAAAAGCCGCAAGAAGGAAGATGCCGGTAAGTAGAACTCTACTTGTCATTCCCGCGAAAGCGGGAATCCAATTTTCGGCTCGCGCGGCTTTGCCACTTGGCCGGAATGACGATGAAATCTTGGGGCTGACCCCGCCACGGTGCCTGTGGCTCTGGATGGGCGGCTCAAGGCCGCCCAAGGAGAGTGGAGGGGTTGGGTTTGAATTCTGAAAGTGTCATGCCCGCTTGTGCGGGCGTGACAGGAAGCGCCTACAGCGCCGCCGTGTAATGCTCCACCGCGGGCGGGGCGGCGAAATAGGGCCCCAGCAGGGCGCGCCATTCGCTGAAGGCGGGGGATTCGCGGAAGCCCACCATGTGATCCTCCAGCGTCTCCCATTCCACCAGCAGGATGAAGCTGTCGGGATTTTCGATGCCGCGATGCATGGCGGCCTTGCGGCAGCCCTTGGAGGTTTCGATCAGTTTGCGCGCCTGGCCATAGGCAGCGGCGAAATCGTCGGCGGTGCCCGGCTTGAGGGCGAAGATGGCGCGTTCGATGATCATAAGGCACTCCGGATATTGGCGGCGATGGGTTCCAGTTTGGCCGCCTCTACCATGACCTTGCCATGCGGCGCCAGATGCGCGCCTTCCCACAGCGGCAGGACATGGAAATGGACATGGAAAACGGTCTGCCCGGCGGCGGCGCGGGTATATTGGCGCAGCTGGATGCCGTCGGGGGCCAGCGCCTTATCCACCGCGCGGGCGACTTTCTGCACGGTCGCCATCATCGCGCTCAGACCGTCGGCGGACAGATCGAGAATGTCTTGGGCATCCTCCTTGGGGACCACCAGCACATGGCCTTCGGATTCCGGCATCACATCCATGAAGGCCAGGGTTTTGGCATCCTCATAAACCTTCACGCAGGGAATCTCGCCCCGCAGGATTCTGGCGAAGATGTTGTTGGGGTCGTAGGGCATGGTCACTCTCTCAAATCGTCATGGCCCGCTTTATGCGGGCCATCCAGTTGCGGCCGGAATGAAACTGGATGGCCCGGTCCCCCGGATCGCGCTGCGCGCGCTCGGCGGGTGGCCGGGCCATGACGATAGGGGGAAAGGCGCGAAACGTCACCCCTTCTTAAACGGCGCGTGCCGCGCCATGTCCGCCATGTGTTCGGTCACCGCCACGCGCTCGGCATCCAGGAAATGATCCACCGCGCGCGCCAGGCCGGGATGGGCGATCAGATGGGCGCTATACGTCTCCACCGGCATATAGCCGCGCAGCAATTTGTGCTCGCCCTGCGCCCCGGCTTCGACCCGCTTGAGGCCGCGCGCGATGGCGAAGTCTATCGCCTGGTAATAACAGGTCTCGAAATGCAGGAAGGGGACATACGTGTTCGCGCCCCAGTTGCGCCCGAACAACACGCCCTCGCCGAACAGGTTGAGCGCCCCCGCGATATAGCGCCCTTCCTGCTTGGCCATCACCAGCAGGGTTTGGTGCGCCAACCCCGCGCCCAGCCGCGAGAAGAATTCGCGGGTGAGATAGGGCGTGCCCCATTTGCGCCCGCCGGTGTCCATGTAGAAATCGAAGAACTGGTCCCAATGGGCCTCGGTGATGTCGGTTCCCGTCAGCCAGTCGAAGGTCACATCCGCCGCGCGCACCGCCTGGCGCTCCTTGCGCAGGGTCTTGCGCTTGGCCGAGGACAGTTCGCCCAGGAATTCGTCGAAGCTGCCATAGCCGCGATTGTCCCAGTGGAATTGCTGGCCGGTGCGTTG
>CALDFO010000609.1 GCA_937942205.1 uncultured Alphaproteobacteria bacterium | reverse complement strand
CCGCCACGAAGATGGCGCAGGTGATGTAGAAACAGACAATGAGCGAAGCCAGCGGCACCAGCGAGCCCAAGCCATAGCGGCCGATGGTGAACGCCATCGCGCCAAAGGCCCCGATGGGCGCCAGCCAGACGATGGTGTGGATGATGCGGAAGAAGACGGCGACGATCTTTTCCAGCATCGTCGAAACCTGCCGCCCGGTCTCGCCCAGTCGCGTGCAGGCGAAGCCGAACAGGATGGCGATCAGCAGCACCTGGAGCAGATCGCCGCTGGTGAAGGCGCCCAGGAAGGTATCGGGGATGATGTTCATCAGATGCGCCGTGACGCTGTCGGCCTGGGCCCGCTTCACATAGGCGTCGGCGGCGGAGGGATCGAGGGCCGCGGGATCGATATTGAAGCCCGCCCCCGGTTTGAGCAGCAGGCCCACGATCAGCCCGATGGCCAGCGCCAGCGTGGTCACGGCCTCGAAATAGAGCAGCGCCTTGCCGCCGACGCGGCCGAATTTGCGCATATCGCCCATCTGGGCGATGCCCAGCGCCACGGTGCAGAAGATCACCGGCGCGATCACCATCTTGATCAGCTTGATGAAGGCGTCACCCAGCGGCTTGAGAGCCGCGCCGAATTCCGGCCAAAGCACGCCCACCAGCATGCCCAGAAGGATGCCGATCAAGACCTGGATATAAAGCAGACCCAACAGGCGCCGCATGACGCGCTGATCCCCGACAGCGATAAGACCTGTTCCTTACCCGGCCCCCGGAAGGGACACAATGTCCCCGAAACAGAATGGCCCCGCGCACCGCGCGGGGCCATTTTCGCAACTGCGATACGGCCTACCAGGGATCGGTGCGCTTGGTGAAGGCGCGGCCCTTGTCGGCGGCGGGGCTGTCGCCGCCCGTGCAGATCATCACGCCGTCCCGCAACTGCTGCTCGACATTGTTCTCGCTGCAGGCGTTGAGGAACTTGACGTTCGCCGCCTTGGCGGCATTGAGCACGCGGGCCCGCACCTGCTGCATCACCGGGCTGTTTTCGCCGCCCTGGCCCGGCGGATAGGTCCCGGGGCGTCCCAGCAGGAAGA
>CALDFO010000608.1 GCA_937942205.1 uncultured Alphaproteobacteria bacterium | reverse complement strand
AAAAGGACACGCGCGCGGCAGCGGCCAAGGCGGCCAAGGCGGGCGCATCCTGTTCCACCGCATGAACCCGCGCCTTTCGCGCCAGCGGCAGCGAAAAGGTGCCCACGCCCGCGAACAGGTCCGCCACGGTTTTGCTCTTGCCCACCGCCTTGCGCACCCGCGCCAGCAATGCCGCCTCGCCCTCGGCGGTGGACTGCAGGAAAGCGCCCGGCGGCAATTTCACCGCGATGCCGTCAAAGGCGATGGCGGGCGCGGCGGTCTCGAACACCGTCTCGCCGTTCAGCACCAGCCGGGCGATGCCCAGCCCGGACAGGCGGGCGGAAAGTTCGGCCGCCAGCGCGGACGTCAGGGTGCGTTTCCAGCGGAAGGCGGCGTCGAAACCGGCGGGCGTTTCGGTGACATGCAGTTCCGCCGCCTCGCCCGCGCCGAACAGCGGCTCCAGCGCCCGGCGCAGTGCCCCCACCAGCGCGAACAAGCCCGGCGTCAACACCTCGCACTGATGCATGTCCACGATGGTATGGGTCCTGGCGGCATGGAAGCCGATATGCAAACCCTCGGGCAGCGCCTTGATCTTGAAGACGGCGCGGCGGCGGCTGTGCGGCGGCACCTGCACCGGCGCCTCCACCTCCGCGCCGACGCCCGCCTGCATCAGGGCGTGCTGCACGGCGGCGCGCTTGCCGGCCGTGTAATCGGCGGGCGGCACATCCTGCAACAGGCACCCGCCGCAAGCGCCGAAATGTTGGCAAAGACTAATGGGCTGGACTCCGTTCAAACCCCGGCACCATACCATCCAAGATACAGAACTGCCGCCAACAGGCTGACAACCAGCAGGAATGCACCAACCCAAAACACCACTATCAAGCCCGTGGGAGCCGGCAACAATTCCACCCGCCAGACAGATAATGCGCCGCGAGCAGGCTCGGGAAAGCCCATATCACGGCGTTCAGAATGGCGAACGTGTAGGCGGCTATTTTCATCACGATCCCTGAAACCGGAGCAGACGAGGCTGGATGGCCGGGTCAAGCCCGGCCATGGAGAGGTGTTTCAATAGCGAGGATTTTTGCGGCGTGGGCAGGAGGCCGCGCGGAGCCTACCCAGCGTAGGTGAACACGGCCGACGAACCCACGACGCAAAAAGGCCGCGCTAGGCGGTCTTGCCCGCCAGATGGATCACCTCCGCGCCGCGCCCCAGCGCGTTGAGCGCCGTCGCCACGATGCCGTCGGCGTCGAGCCCGGCCTGGGCATACATCTTTTCCGGCGTGTCATGATCCTGGAAGACATCCGGCAGGGTCATCGGCCGGAACTTGAGGCCCCGGTCCAGAAGACCGTCATGCGCCATGAAGTGCATCACATGGGCCCCGAAGCCGCCCGCCGCGCCTTCCTCGATGGTGATCAGCACTTCGTGGTTGCGGGCCAGGTCGCGGATCAGCGCGGTATCCAGCGGCTTGGCGAAACGGGCGTCGGCGATGGTGGGCGACAGGCCGTATCCGGCCATGCGTTCCGCCGCCAGCAGGACTTCCTTCATGCGGGTGCCGAAGGACAGGATGGCGATGCCGGAGCCTTCCTTGATGATCCGCCCCTTGCCGATCTCCAGCGGCACGCCGGCGTCCGGGCGGGCCACACCCGTGCCCTCGCCGCGCGGATAGCGGATCGCGCTGGGACGGTCGTCGATCACCGCCGCCGTGGCGACCATGTGAACCAGTTCGGCTTCATCGGACGGGGCCATGATGACGAAGTTGGGCAGCGTGGCCAGATAGGCGATATCGAACGAACCGGCATGGGTGGCGCCGTCGGCGCCCACCAGACCGGCGCGGTCCATGGCGAAACGCACCGGCAGCGACTGGATCGCCACGTCATGCACCACCTGGTCATAGGCGCGCTGCAGGAAGGTGGAATAGATGGCGCAGAAGGGCTTGTAGCCCTCGGTGGCCATGCCCGCCGCGAAGGTCACGCCATGCTGTTCGGCGATGCCGACATCGAAGGTGCGTTCGGGAAAAGCCTTTTCAAACAGATCCACCCCGGTGCCCGACGGCATGGCGGCGGTGATGGCGACGATGCGGCTGTCCTTTTTCGCCTCGGCGATCAGGCTTTCGCCGAACACCTTCTGATAGGCGGGGGCCTTGGGCGTGGACTTGGCCTGCTCGCCGGTCAGGACGGTGAACTTGCTGACGGCATGATACTTGTCGGGCGCGTTCTCGGCCGGGGCATAGCCATGGCCCTTCTTGGTCACGATATGGACCAGCACCGGGCCCTTCATGGTGTCGCGCACATTCTCCAGCACCGGGATCAGGTGATCCAGATTGTGGCCGTCGATCGGGCCGACATAATAGAAGCCCATCTCCTCGAACAGCGTGCCGCCCATCGCCATGCCGCGGGCATATTCCTCGGTGCGCTGGGCGACCTTGAACAGCCCGCGCGGCAGCAGCCGGCGGCCCAGCCGCTTGGCGAAATTGCGGATGCCGGTATAGGAGCGCGACGAGACCAGCCGCGCCAGATAGGCGCTCATCGCGCCGACCGGCGGGGCGATGGACATGTCGTTGTCGTTGAGGATGACGATCAGCCGGTTCTTGTTGGCCCCGGCATTGTTCATCGCCTCATAGGCCATGCCGGCGGACATCGAGCCATCGCCGATCACCGCGATGACGTTGTTCTTCCGGCCGAGCAGGTCGCGGCCCACTGCCATGCCGAGGCCGGCGGAGATCGAGGTCGAGGAGTGCGCGGTGCCGAACGGGTCGTACTCGCTCTCGGCGCGCTTGGTGAAGCCGCTGATGCCGCCGCCCTGGCGCAGGGTGCGCATACGGGCGCGGCGGCCGGTGATGATCTTGTGCGGATAGGCCTGGTGGCCGACGTCCCAGATGATCCGGTCGGCGGGCGTGTCGAACACATAGTGCAGCGCCGTGGTCAGTTCCACCACGCCCAGCGACGAACCGAAATGGCCGCCCGTGACGCTGACGGTGTCGATCAGGTCGGTCCGCAACTCGTCGGCGAACTGGCGCAGCTGGCTCTTGTCCAACTTGCGCAGGTCGCTGGGCAAGTCCACCTGATCCAGCAGCGGCGTCTTGGTGTTGGGAATGTTCATGTCAGGTCTTTCGCCCGTCTTGTGACGCTTATGCCGTTTCCAGTGTTCCGCCCAGGACCGGGCCGCCGGCTCCCATCACGATCTTTTCCAGCCGGCCTTCCGCCGCCTTGAGCTTGGTCTCGCAATGGGCCTTCAGGGCTTGGCCGCGCTCGTACAGCGCGATGGAATCCTCAAGGTCCACTTCGCCCTGTTCGAGCCGCGAGACGATGCTCTCCAGCTCTTTCAGCGCGGCCTCGAAACTCATGTCGCCGATGGCGGATCCGGACGTTCCGGCGGGAGGAATGGGAGTTCTCCAAGCTAGCCGGGAATCCCGGGACTGCAACGCACCATAATCGCAGTTATGACAGGTCTAAGCCAGCATCTTGACCGATTCCAACGCAATTATCGTTCAAGAATTGGGATGTGCCCGTAGTTTCCTGACGCAAATCGTGAGCCGCTGTGGCCTGCCTGTCACGGCTGCGGCAGATGGGTCGCGCGCAGTTCGACTCCCCCGCGCGGAAGCCGGGACATCTGGCCGGAAACCGCCTCCACCGCGGGCAGGTCCATCAGCGATTCGAAGCGGGCCAGCGATCCCAGCCCGGCATCCATGCCGTCCCGCAGCCAGGCCAGGCTGGCCAGGATGCCCCGTCGGGCGGGATAGGTGCGGAACACCATCTCCCCGGCCGGGACATGACCCAGCCGCGCCGCCTCGCCCGCCGCCGTCCAGAAACCGCCCAGCAGGTCCACAAGCCCGTTGGCGCGGGCATCGGCGCCCGACCAGACGCGGCCCTTGGCCACCGCCTCGGCCTGCGCCACGGGCAGCTTGCGCCCGGCCGCGACCTTGCCCACGAAATCCTGGTAGATCACATCGGCCTGGCGGTTGAGGTTGGCCCATTGCTCCGGCGTATAGGGCTGGAAGGGCGTGTTCATCAGGGTGTTTTTGCCCACCCCCACCAGTTCGGCATGGACGCCCAGCTTCTCGATGGATTTGCCCACCGACACCTTGCCGGTCAGCACGCCGATCGAGCCGGTGATGGTGGCGGGTGCGGCCACGATGCGGTTGGCGCTGGTGGCGATGTAATAGCCGCCGCTGGCCGCCACGCTGCCCATGCTGACGACCACCGGCTTGCCCGCCCGCTGCGCCGCCTTGACCGCATGAAGGATCTGGTCGGAGGCGGTGACGCTGCCGCCCGGCGAATCCACCCGCAGCACGATCGCCTTGATCGCCTTGTCGGCGGCGGCCTGGCGGATCGCCGCCGACAGATCGTCGCTGGCGATGCCGGTGGCCCCGCTCCACAGCGAGCCCTTGTCGGTGCCGTCGCGGATTTCGCCCGCCGCCACCACCAGCGCGATATTGGCCCGGCGCATACCGCCGGAGATTTCGCGGGCGTAATCGCCCAGCTTCACCGTCCGCGCCCCCTCGCCCGCCCGGCGCAGCGCGGCGCTGCGCGCCTCGTCGTCATAGCCCAGCCGGTCCACCAGCTTGTGGCTGCGGGCGTCCTCGGAGAATTGCGGCGAGGCTTCCAGCGCCGCGATCACCTGGGCCTTGTTCAGCTTGCGGGCGGTGGCCATCTGGTCCACCGCGCCGTCATAGACGGTGTTCAGCAGCCGGACCTGCTGCTCGCGGTCGGCGTCGGACATTTTCGTTTCCATGAAGGTGTCGGCGGCGCTCTTGTATTCGGCGCGCTTGGCGATCTGGGGCTCGGCGGCGATCTTGTCGAACAGGCCGCGCAGGAACAGCGAGCCGCCGCCCGCGCCGGAGACCGAGAAATCGGCCTTGGGCTGAATCCAGATTTCATCGGCGGCGCTGGCGGCCA
>CALDFO010000607.1 GCA_937942205.1 uncultured Alphaproteobacteria bacterium | reverse complement strand
TGCTGGGCAGGCTGCCGGCCCTTGGCGTCCATGCCGCCATCGGAACCATTTCCTGGCCGAATCCCGCCAGCGTGGCGCTGCATGAGAAAATGGGCTTCACGCCGGTTGGCCGCCTGCCGCAAATCGGCTTTAAGTTCGGAAACTGGATAGACGTGGTCTATCTGCAGCGGACATTCGACGCGCCATGACAGGTTCCGACCACGGCTCAACAAAAGGCCCGGCAAAAGGTCTGGGCCATTTCGACGGCAAGACCCATGTCCTGCCCATCAGCGTCTATTACGAGGACACCGACCTGTCGGGCGTGGTCTATCACGCCAACTATCTGCGCTACATGGAGCGGGGCCGCACCGAATTCTTCCGCCTGGCGGGCATTTCCAAGATGGCCGGACTGGAAGAGGCCGAGCCCACCGCCTGGGCGATCCGCCGCGCGGCGGTGGATTTTCATCGTCCGGCGCGGCTGGACGACGCCATCACCGTCCGCAGCACCCTGACGGCGGTGTCGGGCGCGCGGATGCACGCGACCCAGCGCGTGATGTGCGGTGATATGCTGCTGGTGGAGGGACGGATCGAAGCCTGCATCACCACGTTAACCGGCAAGCCCCGGCGGCTTCCCAAAAACGTGCTGGAGACTCTTGCGCCTTATGTGACAACACAGGAAACTTGAGGCTATTCGTCAAATTTCGGCCAAGATCGGGGGGCAAGAGCTTTCCCTTACGGCGACAAAGGGTTTTGTGATGAAAATCAACCGCACATGCGCCGCTTTCGCCGCGATCCTGATGCTGGCGCTCGCTCCGCTTTCCGCCGCGCCTGTCCTGGCCCAGTCCCGCGCGGTGCAGAGCGGCCCCATCGCCGCGCCCGTGCAGGGCAGCGCCGAGCGCCAGGAACTGGCGCCGCCGCCGGGCGTGGCCGCCAGCGCGGGCGCGATGGGCGAGACCGACCATTTCTCGATGGTCTCCATGTTCATGCGCGCCGATTACATCGTGAAGGCGGTGATGATCCTGCTGCTGCTGGCCTCGCTCTGGTCCTGGGCGATCATCTTCAACAAGCTGGTGCTGCTGGCCGGTCTTCGCAGCAAGGCCCGCAAGTTCGAAAAGCTGTTCTGGTCGGGCCAGTCGCTGGACGAGCTGTATCAGCAGTTCGCCGCCCGCAACGATCATCCCCTGGCGGCCATGTTCATCGCCGCGCTGCGCGAATGGCGCCGCGCCTTCGAGGGCGGCAATCCGCGCGAATCCATGGTGCCGGGGGTCAAGGAACGCATCGAGAAGGCGATGAGCGTCACCATCCTGCGCGAGACCGACGGCATCGAGAAAAATCTGGGCCTCCTGGCCACCATCGGCTCGGTGTCGCCCTTTGTCGGCCTGTTCGGCACGGTCTGGGGCATCATGAACAGCTTTTCGGCCATCGCCGCGCGTCATGACACCACCCTGGCGGTGGTCGCGCCGGGCATCGCCGAGGCGCTGTTCGCCACCGCGATGGGCCTTCTGGCCGCCATCCCGGCGGTGATCTTCTACAACCGCTTCGTGGCCGATATCGGCCGCTATGTGAACCAGCTCGACGCTTTCGCCGACGAGTTCTCGGCCATCCTGGCGCGCCAGCTGGACGAAAAGGCCGGTCGCTGATGGCGGGCGGTATTCAACATACCGCAGCGCGCGGGCGGGGACGGATGCGCCGCCGCGCCATGGCCGAGATCAACGTCACGCCCTTTGTCGACGTGATGCTGGTGCTGCTGATCGTCTTCATGGTCACCGCGCCGCTGCTGACGGTGGGCGTGCCGGTGGACCTGCCCAAGACGCGCGCCCCGGCGTTGGGCCAGGACCGCGAGCCGCTCTCCATCACGGTGCGCCGCGACGGCACCATCTTTCTGCAGAAGGAGGAGGTGGCGCAGGAGGCGCTGGTGGAGCGGCTGCAGGCCATCGCCGAGAACGGCTATGACCAGCGCATCTTCGTGCGCGGCGACGACCGCGTGGTGTATGGAAAGGTGATGGAAGTGATGGGCCAGCTGGCCGCCGCCGGCTTCACCAAGATCGGCCTG
Organism: uncultured Alphaproteobacteria bacterium; assembly: GCA_937942205.1. Lineage (GTDB taxonomy): Bacteria > Pseudomonadota > Alphaproteobacteria > Micropepsales > Micropepsaceae > Rhizomicrobium. The sequence continues at coordinate 502 of CALDFO010000607.1, read as the reverse complement.
GTGACCGATGCCGCCAAACCCAAGCCCGACGCGCACTAGGGGCGCCGCCACCTGGCGCCGCACCCGTCCCACCACCGAGACCGGCTCGCCCTATGGCGTGCTCGCCTCGGCGGTTTTCCATGCGCTGGTTTTCGCCGCCGCCCTGTTCAGCTTTCAGCGCAATTTCGAGACGCCGCCGGAAACCCATATGGTGCCGGTCGATCTGGTGACGATCGCCGACATCACCAATGTCCAGGCCCAGGCGCCCCAGACAAAACCTGAGGAGGCCAAACCCGAACCCGAAAAAATGGATTTGCCGGTGCTGCCGCCCGAGCCGCCGCCGGAGCCGCAGATGCAGGCGGTGGAGCCCGCGCCCGACGTGCCGATGCCCAAATTCGAGGTCGCCAAGGAAAAGCCGCTGCCCAAGCCGGTGGAAAAACCCGTGCAGACGCCGAAAAAGACCGCCGCCGACGATTTCAACAGCCTGCTCAACAAGCTCACCGCGCCGGAAAAGCCGGTCAAG
>CALDFO010000606.1 GCA_937942205.1 uncultured Alphaproteobacteria bacterium | reverse complement strand
CCGCCAGGCCGATCTGCCCTGCCGTTATCTCAGCGCGGGTCAGAAGCGCCGCCTGGCGCTGGCGCGGCTGCTAGTGTCGAACCGGCCGCTCTGGCTGCTGGACGAGCCTTTCGCCGCGCTGGACAGCGCCGGGCAGGCGCTGGTGGCCGATCTGATGGCGCGTCATTGCGGCGAGGGCGGCATCGTGATCGCCGCCACCCATGATCCCCTGGGGCTTGCCCATGAAAGCCTGACGCTGTGAGCGGCCCCTTCGTCACTTTGCTCCTGCGCGACCTCAAGCTGGCCGCCCGTGGCGGCGGCAGCGCCGCGCTGGCCCTGTCCTTCTTTGCGCTGGTGGCGACGCTGGTGCCGCTGGGCGTGGGCGCCGACCTCAATCTTCTGGCGCGGGTGGCGGGCGGCGTATTGTGGGTGGGCGCGGTGCTGGCGGCGCTGCTGTCGCTGGACCGGCTGTTCCAGGGCGATTTCGAGGACGGCTCGCTGGAACTGATCGCCCTGTCTCCCCTGCCGCTGGAACTGGCGGCGCTGGCCAAGATCCTGGCGCACTGGCTGGCCACCGGGCTGGCCCTGACGCTGCTGTCGCCGTTGCTGGCGCTGATGTTCAACCTGCCCGGCAATGCGATGCGGATGCTGTTCGTCTCGTTGCTGGTCGGCACGCCCGCGGTCAGCGCCGTGGGCGCGATCGGCGCCAGCCTGACCCTGTCGCTCAAGCGGGGCGGGCTGATCCTGCCCCTGATCATCCTGCCGCTGCTGGTGCCCGCCGTGATCTTCGGCGCGGGCGCGGTCGGCGCCGTGCTGGACGGCATTGCGGGCGGCGGCGCGCTGGGCCTGCTGGCGGCTTTTTCCGGGGCGTCAGTGCTGCTAAGTCCTTTCGCGGCGGCGGCCTGTGTCCGCCTCAACCTGTCCAGCTAGGGAGACGGCCATGCAGTTCCTGTTCCGCTACGCCAATCCCGCCCAGTTCATGCGCCTGTCGGACGCGGCGCTGCCCCTTCTGGTGGCCGCCACGCTGCTGGCCTTTGCCGTGGGCCTCTATTTGGGCCTGACCGTGCCGCCCGACTATCAGCAGGGCGACTCGGTGCGGATCATGTTCCTGCATGTGCCCGCCGCCACCGCCGCCACCACCGTTTACGGCGCGATCGCGGTCTGCTCGATCCTGTCGCTGGTCTGGCGGCACCCTCTGTCGGACACCGCCGCCCGCGCCGCCGCGCCTTTCGGCGCGCTGTTCACGGCGCTGGGGCTGGTGACGGGCGCGATCTGGGGCAAGCCGATGTGGGGCACCTATTGGGTCTGGGACGCGCGCCTGACCAGCTTCCTGCTGCTGCTGTTCATCTATTTCGGTTACATGGCGCTGTGGAACGCCATCGAGGACGAAGTGAAGGCGGCCCGCGCCGCCGCCATCCTGGCGCTGGTCGGCGCGGTGAACATTCCCATCATCAAATTCTCGGTCGAGTGGTGGAACACGCTGCATCAGGGTGAAAGCATCGTCAGCGGCCATCTGGCGCCGGTCTTCCTGGCGCCGCTGCTGGTGATGATGCTGGCTTATCTGCTGCTGTTCGCCACGCTGTGGACCGTGCGAATCCGCACCGCCATCCTGGAGCGCCGCGCCCGCAGCCTGATGCAGGGAGCCGCCTGATGGACTTTCTGGCGACCGATCAGTGGGCGGGCTATGTCGCCGCCGTGTATGGCATCAGCGCCGTGGGCCTGGGTGGGGCGGTGCTGGTCACCCTGCTGGGCTGGTACCGGGCCAAGGCCCGTCTGGCGGCGCTGGAAAAGCGGTCATGAAACGCTGGATCTACGCCCTGCCGGTGCTGGCCTTTGTCCTGCTGGCCTTCTTTTTGTTCCGCAGCCTGTGGGACCCCGCACCGCGCGTCATTCCCTCCGCCCTGCTGAACAAGCCGGTGCCGCGTCTGGTGCTGCCGCCGCTGGACGCGCGCCGCCCCGCCTTCGGTCCGGCCGATCTGGCTGCCGGTCAGGTCAGCGTGGTCAATGTCTTTGCCTCCTGGTGCGCCCCCTGCCGGGTGGAAGCGCCGCAGCTTCAGGCCCTGGCCCGCGTGCCCGGCATCGCGGTCTATGGCCTGGTGCACAAGGACAAAGATCGGAAGAGCACACGTCTGAACTCCAGTCACTAGCTTATCTCGTAT
>CALDFO010000605.1 GCA_937942205.1 uncultured Alphaproteobacteria bacterium | reverse complement strand
GAGGCTTTCCCCGGGCCATTTCCCGCTTGCGTAACAGTTCCAGTTCCACCATCCTGCGGCCTGGCAAATCACCGCGAGGATCACATGGCAGGCGCCAATTACGGCTTCACCACCACCGACACCGACAAGGACCTGATCGCCAGGCTCCCGGCCCGCTACCAGCAGGCCCTGGCCTGGACGGGCTCTGACGAGACTGTAGCGACCCAGGAGAGCGTCCCCGTCGGCACCATCAAGAGCCGGCGCAATCGCGCCCGCAACGCCCTGCGCGCTGCCCGCGCGGCCCTGGACGGGGGCTGAGCGCCATGCAGCCTCCCAAATGCAAGTTCGGCTGTGGCCAGGCGCACTGGTCCCCCATCTGCCCCAAGCCGCCCCGCCCCGCCGCCGTCAAGCAGCAGGTCAAGGCGATCGAGGCGCAGCCCAAGCCCGTCCCCGGCACGCGCAAGAAGAAGAAAAAGGCCAAAAATGCAGCAAAGCCAAAGGCATCGCCGCCATGATCGCCCGCCGCGCCCTGTTCATCCTGCTGGTGATCCCCGCCTGCCTGCTCCACATGGCGGCCGTCATCACCGGCGCCCGCTTCATCTGGGCAGCCAATGACCGGACGGTCACCTTCCTCAACCGTCTGTGGTGGGTGCGCCCGCCCAAGGCCAACGCGCCATGACCAAGCTCACCCGCCGCGGCCTGCTGGGCGCCATCATCGCGGCCCCCGCCATTGTCCGCGCCTCCAGCCTCATGGCCATCAAGCCCTTTGATCCGGACGCCGCCGCCATCCAGTGGCTGCACGCCAGGCTGCAGGAAAGCATTTCCCAGCTTCTGAACCGCCCAGGCCCGGTCTATTACAGCGACGCGCCTCTCTTCCGCCTGGCCGAGCCGATCCGCGTCATTGACCTGGAGCTCCGCGTTCAATGACCGCTGACACCCCCGAGCTCTACAGCATCCTGGGCCTGCCCCGCGACGCCTCGCCCGCCGACATCAAGCGCGCATACCGCGCCGCCGCCCGCACCTATCACCCTGACGTGAACAAGGCAGAGGACGCCACCGAACAGTTCCAGCGCATCCAGCTGGCCTATGACGTCCTGTCGGACCCCGCGCGCCGCGCCCAGTATGACCAGGACGGCACCATCGACGCCGGCGGGGCTGACAATGCCGTCGCCCAGCTCCTCCTCCAGCTCTCCACCGTCTTCAACGAGGCCATGGGCGCCATCATGGGCAAGCAGCAGGACCCCACCCAGGTGGACCTGATCCGCGCCATGATCGACATTCTCCTCGACAACGAGCGCGCCATCCTCGCCGCCAACACCCAATTCGCCCGGAACCGTGCCGTCCTGTCCAAGCTCCTGGGCCGCTTCTCCCGGGACGATGACCAGCCCAACCACATGGAAACCCTGATCAAGGGCCAGATCGCTGACATCGACCGAAACGTCATCACCAACAAGACCGCGCTGGAGCACGCCCGCGTCCCCCGGCTATACCTGGAAGGCTGCCGTTATCGCCGCCAGGAGCCCATGATGCGGATGTCCGGCTTCGTCGGTTTTGCGACATAAAGTTTCAATTTTTGACCTCGACCCATAGAAGGACCGCCGCCATGGCTGCCAAAAAGAAAGCCCCCGCCTCCAAAGAACCGCCGAAAGCCAAGGATTTGCAGGTGGTTTACCGCGAGGTGACGGCCATCAAGCCCGATCCCCGCAATGCCCGGAAGCATAGCCCCCAGCAGGTGGCGGAGCTGCGCGCGAGCCTGCGCCAGTTCGGGTTCACCAATCCCATCCTGCTGCGCCCGGACGGGACCATCGGCGCCGGTCATGGGCGGCTGGAAGCGGCGATTGCGGAGGGCATGGCCAAGGTGCCCACCATCACACTGGACCTGACCCCGGACCAGTGGCGCGCCTACGCCATCGCGGACAACAAAATCCCCCTGGGCGCCACCTGGGACCTGGACATCCTTGGCGCTGAGCTGGAGGCCATCAACGCCAGCGGCCTGGACCTGGTGGGCCTGGGCTTTGAAGCCTTCGCGGAAGAGCTTTCCCCTTCCGGCGGCGCTGAGCTGGAGGCCGGCGGCAAGACCGGCACCCGGATCAGCCAGACGGTG
>CALDFO010000604.1 GCA_937942205.1 uncultured Alphaproteobacteria bacterium | reverse complement strand
GTCTGGGCCTGGATCGGCGTCGGGGTGGTGTAGCCGCTGTCGGCCACCGCCTTGAGAAGATCGGGGGAGAGGCCCAGGCTGTCGAAACCGGGCGTTTCCGGCTGGATGACTGGGGTCTCTGTCGTCGAAGTCTGAGAGATTTCAATACCTTCGAGGGTTCCGGCTTCCGCGCCGGAGGTCGTCACACTGGTCGTAGCACGCTCCTGAAAAAGGGGCGCGACATGTGGCGCCCAGGCCGCGCGCCCGGATGGCGGCACGACTCTTATCGCACTGCAAAATAGGGATATTCCTCCAAAAATCAAGATATCCCTGTATTTAAGGGCTTAGGCGGAATCCGGGGCGGAAAATTGGGGCGGATCTGGGGATTGGCGGCGCTGGCCGTGGGCGTCTGGCTGCTGGCGGCCCATGGCCGGCACCAGCCCGCGCCCCTGGGACCGGAAGCGCCCGTCCGTCAATTTTCGGCGGCCCGCGCCGACGCCGTGATGGCCCGGCTGCTGGGGGCGCAAAATCCCCGGCCCGCCGGTTCGGCCGGGAACGCGGCGCTGCGCGTCCGCCTGCTGGAAGAACTGGCGCGGCTGGGCGTAACGGCCCGGACCCAGGCCGGCATGTCCTGCGCCGGACGAAGCACCTTTGTGACCTGCGGCACCGTCACCAATGTCGTCGCGGAGATTTCGCCGGGCCGCGGCGCGCCCCTGCTGCTGATGGCGCATCTGGATTCGGTGGCGGCGGGGCCCGGCGCGGGCGACGATATCTCCGGCGTCGCCACCATTCTGGAAACCGTCCGCGCCCTGCAGGCGCGGGGCCTGCCGCGCCACCGGCCCATCCGGGCGCTGTTCACCGACGGCGAGGAAAACGGCTTGTTGGGGGCGCGGGCCTATCTGCGCGATCCGGCGGCCCGGCCCGGCGTCGTGGTCAATATGGAGGCGCGGGGCAATCGCGGCCCCAGTTACCTGTTCCAGACCAGCCCCGGCGACGCGCCGCTGGTGGCGCTGTATGCGGACAGCGTTTCGCATGTGGCGGCTTCGTCGCTTTATGCCGAAGTCTACAAGATCATGCCCAACGACACCGACCTGACGCCGTTCCTGCGCGCCGGGATCGCCGGCTACAACTTCGCTTTCATCGGCAACGCCGCGCAGTATCACACCCCGCTGGACCGCCGCGAAAACCTGGACCAGTCCAGTCTTCAGCATCATGGCGAGAATCTGCTGGGCTTGGCGGAGGCGTTGGCGGGCACCGATGACGCGGCGCTGAAAGGCGGCGACGCCCTCTATATGGATGTGCTGGGCTGGTGGTTGCCGCGCCTGCCGCAGAGCTGGGGGCTGCCGCTGTCGCTGCTGGCCTTCGGCATGATCGCCCTGGCGGGCCGGTTGACGCAGCGCGCCCGTCACACGGTGTCGCGTCCCGTGCTGGCGGGCGCGATGCCGCCTCTGCTGGTGCTGGGCTGTATCGGCATGGGCTTTGTGCTGCACGGTTTGGCGGCCTGGCTGTCGGGCCATGCCGATCCGTCTTATGCCCATCCGGTCTTTCTGCGCCTGTCGCTGGGGCTCGGCGCGTTCTTCGCGGCGTTGCTGACGGCGCGTGCGGCAGGTGGCGTGGCGGCCTGGTTGTGGCTGGCGGCATTGGCGGTCACCTGCGCGCTGCTGGCGCCCGGCGTCACGCCTTATTTCCTGTTCCCCGCGCTGGTGGCGGCGCCGTTGCTGCTGGCGACGATCCGGGGCGGGCGCGGGATCGCCCTGTTCGTGTCGGCGCTGGTGGTGCTGCTGGTGTGGGTTCCGCTGGCGCAGGGCCTGGAGCCGGCGCTGGGCCTGAAAATGCATCCCCTGTTCATGGTCCCGCTTGCCTTTGCGCTGGTGGCGCTGCTGCCGCTGTTGGCCAGGGGCCGGGGACACGGCGCATCGGCCATCGCCGCGCTGTTGCTTGCCATCGGCCTGGCGGTGACGGCGGGCCTGCAACCGGCCTTCAGCGAAGCTGCGCCGCAGCGCCTGAATCTGCGCTATGCCGAGAAGGATGGCAAAGCCTTCTGGATGGCCGATCCGGTGGAGCGGTTGCCACCCGCGCTGCGTGCGGTTGCACGCTTTTCCACCAACCCGGAGATGCTGGTGGAGCGCGCCTATATCGCCCCGGCGGGCCAGGCGCGCTTGACCGCGCCACGCGCCACCGTTTCGCGTGACGGCCATCGCGTGACACTGGCGCTGGAGGCGCCGGGCGATGGCGTGCTGCTGATGGCGCCACCGGAGGCGGGGCTGCGCCGCGTGTCCGTCAATGATGTGACGGTGGTGGTGCCGCGCGGGCCGGTGATGGTGATGTGCGGTACGCCCGACTGCGGCCGGGCCCGCATGACGCTGGAGGTGGATGCGCGTGGGCCGTTGTCACTGACGCTGGCGTCCCTGAGCCGGGGCCTGCCGCCGGAGGGCGCGGCGCTGATCAAGGCGCGGGGCAATCTGGCGGTGCCGTCGCAGACGGGCGACCGCACCCTGCGGGTGGCGACGATCCGGGTACCGGCACGCTAGCGGATCAGACGTCCACCGCTTCGCGTGCGAACTCTGCAGGAGCGTCGCCGCAAGGCGGAGCGACCCAAAAGACAGCAGCGTGTGAGACGTCAGACGTCCACCGCTTCTCGTGCAAACTCTGCATTCTCCTGAATGAACTGGAAGCGCAGTTCCGGCTTCTTGCCCATCAGGCGCTCGAACAGGTTTTCGGTGGCCTTGCCGTCGCCTTCGGGAATCCGCACCTGCAACAGGGTGCGGTGACCCGGCCGCATGGTGGTTTCCTTGAGCTGGGCGGGCATCATCTCGCCCAGACCCTTGAAGCGGGAAACTTCCACCTTGGCGTTGGCGCGGAACTCGGTCTTGAGGATACGTTCGCGGTCGGCATCGTCGCGGGCATAGACGGTCTTGCCGCCCTGGGTGAGGCGATAGAGCGGCGGCATCGCCAGGAACAGCTTGCCGTCGGCGATCAGGCCCGGCATCTCGCGATAGAAGAAGGTCAGCAGCAGGGACGCGATATGCGCTCCGTCCACATCGGCGTCGGTCATGATGATGATGCGGTCATAGCGCAGGTCATTGGCGCTGTATTTCGCGCCGGTACCGCAGCCCAGCGCCTGCACCAGGTCCGACAGTTCCTGGTTCTGTTGCAGCTTGCCCGCCGCCGCGCTGGCCACGTTGAGGATCTTGCCGCGCAGGGGCAGGATGGCCTGGGTGGCGCGGTCGCGCGCCTGTTTGGCGCTGCCGCCCGCGCTGTCACCTTCCACCAGGAAGATTTCGGTGCCGTCGGCCGCGCCCTTGGAGCAGTCGGCCAGCTTGCCGGGCAGGCGCAGCTTGCGCGTCGCCGACTGGCGCTTGGTTTCCTTTTCCTGGCGCTTCTTCAGCCGGTCCTCGGCGCAGTCGATCACGAAACCCAGCAGGCGGTCGGCCTCCGCCGGGCTTTCCGCCAGCCAGTGATCGAAATGGTCGCGCACCACGGTTTCCACCAGGCGCTGGGCGTCGGGGCTGGACAGCTTGTCCTTGGTCTGGCCCTGGAATTCCGGCTCGCGGATAAAGACCGACAGCACGGCGCAGGCCGCGTCCATCACATCGTCGGCGGTGATCAGCGACGTCTTGCGGTTGTTGGTGCGCTCGCCATGGGCGCGCAGCGCCTTGGTCAGGGCGTTGCGAAGGCCCTGTTCGTGGGTGCCGCCCATCGGAGTGGGAATGGTGTTGCAATAGGAGCGGGTGAAGGGATCGCGGCTGGGCGCCCAGGTCACCGCCCATTCCACCGCGCCACGCCCGTCTTTATTTTCGGTGCGGCCCGCGAAATCGCGCTGGTTGACGGTCTGGGCCTTGCCGATCTCGCCGCGCAGGAAGTCCAGCAGGCCGCCGGGAAATTTCAGCGTGTCCTGGGCGGGCGTCTCGTCGGCGATCAGCGACGGATCGCAGATCCAGTGGATTTCCACGCCCCGGAACAGATAGGCCTTGGACTTGGCGGCGCGGTGCAGCCGCGCCGGGGAGAATTGCAGGTCGCCGAAAATCTTTTCGTCCGGGCGGAAGGAGACGATGGTGCCACGGCGGTTCACCGCGCCCAGATCCTTCAGCTTGCCCATGGCCTGGCCGCGCTCGAACCGCATCTTCCAGGCGTGCTTGTCGCGGGCGACCTCGACTTCCATCCATTCCGACAGGGCGTTGACGACCGACGAGCCCACGCCGTGCAGGCCGCCGGAGGTCTCATAGGCCTTGCCGTCGAACTTTCCGCCCGCATGAAGCGTGGTCATGATGACTTCCAGCGCCGATTTGTTCTTGAATTTGGGGTGCGGGTCCACCGGGATGCCGCGTCCATTGTCCCGCACGAACAGGATGTTGCCGGGCTTGAGCTCGATCTCGATGCGGCTGGCGTGTCCGGCGACCGCTTCGTCCATGGCGTTGTCCACGATCTCGGCCGCCAGATGATGCAGGGCGTTGGAATCCGTGCCGCCGATATACATGCCGGGGCGGCGGCGCACGGGCTCCAGCCCCTCCAGCACCTCGATATCCTTGGCGGTGTAGCCCTTGGAGGCGGCGGCGGAACTGTCGAACAGATCGGGTTCAGATTTGCGGGCCATGACGCTTTTGGTGAACGGGTTGCGGACGAAAGCGCCGGAACCGCGAATCGGCCCTCCGGCGGTCTATTTTTACGGTCCATCAACCATCAAAAGCGAGCCGAATCCCCAATGGGCGCCGCCGGCATGAAGAAGCAAATATTAAGACGCCCGGCGGGATAATAACCCCCAGTCGCGTACCGGTTTTCGAGGCGTCAGTGGCAACCAGTCAGTCCAGCGGGAATCGCACCGGGGCGGTCGCAGTGCGCGATCCGCGCGTCCTCAAGGCGCAGCTGGACCTGGCCGCGCGCTCGATGCATTCCACCCGCATCACCTCGCCGATCTGGGCGGTGTTCGCGGCCCTGCTGTGTTCCAGCCTGTCGGGCATCTTCGGCCACGCGCCGGTGTCCAGCGTCATCCTGCTGCCGCTGGCGGTGGGCCTGGTGATCGGGGCCAGTGTGCTGATGGCCACCGCCTATGAGCGGTATGGCGATGCCGAGAACGACGCCGCATCCTGGCTGCATTGTTTCGTGGTGATGCAGGTGGTGGGAAGCGCCGCCTGGGGCCTGATGCCCTGGCTGTGCTGGGAGGCGGGCAACGCCGTCAACCATCTGTTCCTGGCCGCCGCCACCATGTCGGTGATCGCCGCGCTGGTGGTCAGCCGGGGCAGCAACATGCAGATGTATATCGCCAGCCTGGCGCCCATCACCGTCATGACCTCGGTGCGATTCCTGGCCGGCGACAGCCTGGTGGACATGGTGATCGGCGCGCTGGCGCCGTTCATCGCCCTCCAGCTCTGGCATACCGGCTCGCCGCTGGTGAAGCGCATGGACGAGGATTCCCGCCTGCGCTTCGAGGTCGGAGACCTGGCGCGCGAACTGGAGGAAGCCCGCGACGACGCCCTGCGCAAGCGGTTCGAGGCGGAAGCC
>CALDFO010000603.1 GCA_937942205.1 uncultured Alphaproteobacteria bacterium | reverse complement strand
AACGTGCGCGACCGTCATCTGCGCTCCCCAGCGAGGAGCCGAGCCTAGCGGCGATGGTTCGGTGCCGTAAAGCGGTCCCTATTCCGGCGCGCCCTTATTCGGGCGCAACAGTGACCTTGATGCCGTCGGTGGCGTCCGAGCAGATCACCTGGCAGGACAAGCGCGAGTTCGGCTCCACCGCCAGCGCCATGTCCAGCATGTCGATCTCGGCTTCCGACGGGGCGGGCAGCTTCTCGAACCAGCCGTCATTGATATAGACGTGGCAGGTGGCGCAGGCGCAGGCGCCGCCGCATTCGGCCGCGACATCCAGGCCGCCGTCGCGCAGGATCTCCATCACGCTCCAGCCGTCGCGGCCTTCCAGCGTGTGCTCCTTGCCCTGACGGTCGATGGCGATGATCTTCATAACAGCCTCTTGATACGGTTATCCCCGTTCAGGGATTTTTTATGGTCGCGCGGCCTAACGCTGACGGCCACACGGCGTTGCCGCATGGCCTGCCGGGCCGGCGCTCCTAGGATACACCCAGCTTCTTCTGCAGGTTGGAGGAGGAGGTGGTGTACTGGAAGCGCAGCTTTTCGTTGGGGCGGGCGATATGGAAGGCGGCCTGCGCCATCAGCGCCGCTTCATGGAAGCCCGACAGGATCAGCTTGAGCTTGCCGGGATAGGTGTTGATGTCGCCGATGGCGAAGAGGCCCGGCGTCTGGCTTTCAAAGCGCGCGGTGTCCACCGGGATCAGGTTTTCGTGCAGGTTGATGCCGAATTCCGCGATCGGGCCCAGTTTGATGGTCAGGCCGAAGAAAGGCAGGAAGGCATCGGTTTCGTGGTGCCACTCGCTCTTGTCATGGCCCGCCAGGGTCACGCCGGTCAGCTTGCCCGGCTCGCCGTGAATGGCCTTCACCGAGGCGACATGGAACTTCACTTTACCTTGCGCTTCCAGCTCGCGCATCTGGTTGACGCTGTGCGCGGCGGCGCGGAAGCCGTCGCGGTGATGCACCAAGGTCATGGAGTTGGCGATGGGCGCCAGGTTGATCACCCAGTCCAGCGCGCTGTCGCCGCCGCCGGCGATCAGGATGTTCTTGCCGCGGAAGGTTTCCATCTTGCGCACCGCATAGTGCACGCCGATGCCGTCGCCGATATTCTCGAAGGCCTCGATGCCCGGCACCGGCGGGCGCTTGGGCTGGAAGGAGCCGGCGCCGGCCGCGATCACGATCACCGGCGCGACGATCTCGGTGCCCGCGTCGGTCTTGAGCTTCCACCTGCCGTCGGGCAACTTTTCCAGAGCCGTCGCCATCTCGCCGAAATGGAATTGCGGATCGAAGGGCTTGATCTGTTCCATCAGCCGATCCACCAGCTCCTGGCCGGTGACGATGGGCAGGCCGGGAATGTCATAGATGGGCTTTTCCGGGTACAGTTCGGTGCACTGGCCGCCCGGACGGTCCAGAATGTCGATCAGGTGGCACTTGAGATCGAGCAGGCCCAGCTCAAAGACGGCGAACAGGCCGATGGGGCCTGCGCCGATGATGGCGACATCAGTCTCGATGGGCGTGCTGGTCATCTATTCCACACCTAAATTCATGTAATGGCTGGGAAAACGTCGTCCTTATATGTAAAAATAGCCACAGCAACAACCCCCGCCTATAAAAGTGCTGCGATGCAAAACGACGCGACCCTGACCGACACGCCCACCCCCGCCCGGGCCTGTGCCTCGATGGCGGAATTGCGGGTGGCGATCGATGCCCTGGATGCGCGGCTGGTGGCGCTGCTGGCGGTGCGCCAGGCCTATATCGAGCGCGCGGCGCAGTTGAAGACGGGCCGGGACCAGGTGCGCGATCCGGCGCGGATCGAGGATGTGGTCGCCAAGGTGATCGCCGAGGGCCGCAAGGCGGGCCTGTCGCCCGATATCGCCGAGCCGGTCTGGCGGACGCTGATCGAGGCCAGCATCGCCCATGAATTTGAGGCTTTCGATAAAAAGTGACCCCCATCTGTCGCAACTCGGTCGGCTCCGCCGACCCATCGTTGCGACATCTTCCCCCTTCCATGGCTTCGCCATGAGGGGGAAGAGGGCTTAAGCCGCCAGATATTCCGCGATGAAAAGCTGCACGGCATGGCCTTCCTGCTGCAGGCGGCGCACCGCGTCCTCGGCCTTGTCGCCGCCGGTCAGCGGGTCCACCGGCTCGGCCGCCGCCGCCGCCTCGCCCATCGCGAACGCGCCCACGCCACGGGCCGCGCCCTTGATGGTGTGGGTGATCTCGCGCCAGCGCTTGGCGTCGCGCGCCCGCAGCACGGTGTGAAGCTGGCCCACCATTTCGGTGATCTGGCCGTCGAACAGCTTGAGGATTTCGGCGTTCAGCGCCTTCTCCCCGCCGGTGTAGCGGGCCAGATGGGACAGATCGATGGGGGCCTGTTCGCCAGGGGGCTGGGTCATGGCGCCCATCCTGCCGCCTCTACGGCTAAGACCGCGTTAATACGGGGATTTTCCGGCCAATTGCCGTCCAAAGCCTCGCCAGGGCGCCCTTTCGATGCTTAACTTGGGGCACAGGGCGCAGATTTTCGAAGGCGTGATCCATGGCCAGGACATTCGGGCAGAACCAGCCGGTGCTGGTGGAGAAGCCCGGCGACACCGCCGCGCCCGGCCCCCAACAGGCCCAGGCGCGCGCGCCGCTGCCCCGCCCGCGCAAAAGCCGCTTTCCCGTTTTCGCCTATGCCGCCGCCGGGCTGCTGTCGGCTTTCTGGATCGGCATCGGCGCGGCCTATCTGTGGGGCTATCTGGGGCCGCAGGGGCTGGCGGCGCTGCCGCTGCCGTTTGCCGCCCTGAGCGCGGCGGCGCTGCTGCTGCCGCCCTTCCTGTTCCTGGGCTTTGCCGCCGCGCTGGCCCGGGCCAGCGCCATGACCGACGCCACCCGCAGCCTGATGGCGGCCAGCGAGCGGCTGTTCGCCGCCGACGACACCGCCGCCGCCAATGCCGCGCGGCTGGCCCGCGCGGTGCGCCGCGAACTGGATGGCCTCAATACCGGGCTGGAGGTCGCCTTCCAGCGGATGCGGACCCTGGAAGCGGTGCTGGAAAAACAGATCTCCACCCTGGACGATGCGGGCGCGCGCGCCGCGGTGCGCGGCGACACCATCGCCGCCAAGCTGCATCAGGAAAGCCAGCGGCTGGAATCGCTGGGCGATCATCTCAACCAGGCCGCGGGCCGGGCGGGCGAGGCGGTGGCGGGCCGCGCGGCGCAGATCCGCGCCACCATGGAATCCGCCGAGGGCACGCTGAAGATGGCGACCCAGTCGCTGGATGTGCAGGCGGCGGGTTTCCGCGCCGCCATCACCCAGGCCGCCGAAGCGCCGCTGGAAGCCGCCCGTTCGCTGGAGGCGCAGGCCGCGCGCATCGAGGAGGTGTCGGACGCCGCGATGGGCCGCGCCGAATTCGTGCTGGCGCGGCAGGAAAGGCATCGCGCCCAGATGCAGGAACTGGTGCAGCGCCTCAAGGACGAAAGCGAGGCGTTCGAAACCGCGCTGTCGCTCCAGCGCACCGGCATGGAGCAGGCCATCGAGCAGTTGGGCGGCGAGGCCCGCAAGTTCGAGACCGTCACCGGCGACGCCGAACGGCACCTGGAACTGATCATGTCCAATGCGGTGGCGCGGGCCGGGCAACTCACCGACGCCTTTGCCCACGAGGCCGCGCGTCTCAAGGAAACCAGCGAAGCGGCCAACACCTTGCTGGCCAGCCTGTCGGCGGCGATGCGCGACGCGGGCGCCGGCGCCCAGACCCTGATCGGCGAAAGCGCCGCCCAGGCCAAGCAGGACGCCCGGCTGCTGGTGGGCGAGGCGATGGCCGAATGCGAACGGCTGCTGCGGACGGCGGGCGAACTCAGCGCCGAGGCGGGCCGGATTCGCGGCCTGCTGTCGGAGACGACGCGCGATGTCGAGAAACACCTGATCCGCCTGCCGGGCCTGGCGCAGGAAGAAGCGCGCCGGGTGCGCCAGATGATGCAGAGCGAGACCGAACAGATCCTGGACCTGTCGGCGCGCACCATGTCCACACTGCATGCCCGCTCCACCCAGAAAGTCACCGCGCCGGATTCAGGCGGCCCCATGAAGCCCGCCGCGCCCGAACCGGAAGCCGAGGGCCTCAAAGGCCTGGCGCGCAAGCTGACCGCGCGCAAGCCCGAGCCGCGCAAGGGCGGGCCGGAAACCCCCGCCTGGGAAATGAAGACCTTGCTGGCGGCGGCCGAGCAGGGCGAAGGCCCCCGCGTTCTGCGCAGCAGCGAGCGCGCGGGCGCCGAGACCGCCGCCACCCTGGGGGCGCTGGAACTGGCGCTGGCCGATCTGGCGATCGACCTGTCGGCGCTGGACCAGGCCCAGCCCGGCGACGAGGAATGGAAGCGCTATCTGGCGGGCGACCGGGCGGTGTTCGCGCGGCGGCTGGCCGACGCGATCGACGAAAACGCGGTGGACCGCATCACCACGCTCTATCGCGACGATTCCAAATTCCACATTGCCGCCGACGCCTATCTGGCGGAGTTCGAGACGCTGCTGATGCGGGCGCGCGAGGGCGACGGCGCGGGCGGGCTGCTGACCTCGACCCTGCTGTCGGCGGATACCGGCAAGGTCTATCTCGCCATCGCCTATGCTTTGGGACGCCTATAAACGCATATCAACCTGTCATCCCCGGCGAGCGCGAGCGTAAGTGAGCGCGAGGGAAGGAGATCCAGGTGTCAAATTCTGAAACTGTGGCAGCTAGCGGACTGTTGTGGGAAGTCAGACAGTCAAAATGATCGCTTAGTTTTTCCGCAGCCGCGCCGCGAAGAAGCCGTCCATGCCGCCCTTGTCGCTCAGGTGACAGGGCAGGGTGCGAAGATCGCCGTCCGGCGTGATCCATTCGGCGTGACCGAAAACGTCGTCCACTGTCAGCGGCGCACGGTTGAAATCCGGATTGTGTTCCAGGAACAGGGCCACCTGCTCCTCGCCTTCCTCCCGCTCCAGCGAGCAGACGGCGAAGACCAGAAGGCCGCCCGGCTCCACCATGGCCGCGCCGCTTTCCAGAATGTCATAAGCGGCGGCGGCCGAGACGGTGATGTCGGCCGCGCCCTTGATCCAGGGCAGATCGGGATGGCGGCGGATGGTGCCGGTGGCGGTGCAGGGCGCATCCACCAGCACAAAGGGCGCGCGCAGGTCTTGGTCGCGGGCGTCGCCGGTAACGATCTGGGCGGAGAGGCCGGTGCGCGCCAGATTTTCGGCGATGCGCGCGGCGCGGGCCGCATCGATCTCCACCGCGATGACGTTTGCGCCGCGCGCCGCAAGCTGCAGCGTCTTGCCGCCGGGCGCGGCGCATAGATCAATTACGGTCCTGCCCGCCACATCGCCCAGCAGCAGCGCGGGCAGGGCGGCGGCGGCATCCTGCACCCACCATGCGCCTTGCGCGAAACCGGACAGAGTTTCGACACGGCCTTCGCTGTGCAGACGGCGGACAGGGCCGAACAGCGCCTCGCTATCCGGATACGCCGCCGCATCGGTCTTCAGCACGATATCCAGCGGCGCTTCGGCCAGATGCGCGGCGGCGATGGCGCGGGCGGTGTCCTTGCCATACTGCGCGGCCCAGCGCGTCCACAGCCAGTCGGGCACACACAGGCGTTCGCGGTCCATGCCCGACAGGATCGCTGCGCCTTCGCCCGCCACCTTGCGCAGCACCGCATTGACCAGCGGCTTGAAATGCACCGCCTTGGGATCCTGGGCGGCCAGCTGGTTGGCGGCATCCACCGCCGCATGGGGCGCGACCTTGAGGATCAGCAGTTCGCAGGCGCCCAGCAGCAGGATTTCGCTGGCCGCGCCGGACTTGTGCTGGGGCAGCGGTTTCTTGAGGAATTTGCGCAGCACCGCATCCAGCGCGCCCAGATGGCGCAGCGTCTGGCTGACCAGGGCGCGGGCAAAGCCCGCATCACGGGGCGCGAAGTCTTTGAGGGTCTCAAGCTGGAAATCCAGCGCGCGCCGTTTCTGCAGCACGCCGGACAGGATGGCGAGCGCGGCGCGGCGCGCGGGAAGTCCGGCCTGGTCGGTCATCGCGCGTCTTTAGCGCATATGCCGGTTCAGCCCCAAGGCCCCTTTTTCGCCGCGGGCGCAGCCTGACCCGCCATCGCCGCCAGCCGCGCGATGCGCTGCTCGGTCGAGGGGTGGGTGGAAAAGATCGGAAGAGCACACGTCTGAACTCCAGTCACTAGCTTATCTCGTAT
>CALDFO010000602.1 GCA_937942205.1 uncultured Alphaproteobacteria bacterium | reverse complement strand
CAGCCCGCCATACGGGCCCGTGACATTGGCGGCCAGCGCTCCCGGCGTATTGGGGACCGTGTTGGAGGTCAGGGCATAGTTCCTCCCGCCCGCGCTGATATTCGCGAGCGCGCACTGAGTGCCGCGCGAGTCCCGGCCGCCGATGGAGGTGAGATCCATCCGGGTGTAATCACGGTCCCGGGCCATGAGGTATGTGTTGCTCTTGTGATCGACGGCCAGATAAGCGCCGCCACTGCCCCAGTTGGTGCCGCCCAGCGCGCTTATATTGAACGCGGAATACCCGTCGGCCATGCCGTACGAGCTGTTCATCTCGAAACCCTGGTAATCCTGCCGCGTCACGAAGTTGATGACACCCGTAATCGCGTTGGCGCCGTAGACAGATGAAGCGCCATCCGGCAGGACGTCGACCTTTTCCAGGACCACGGCGGGAATGAAGCCGGCATCCGGCGCCGTCGCCAGGCCGCTGACGCCGACCATGTTGTTGCCGTCCAACAGGACCAGCGTCGCCGCGCCGCCCACAATGGTCTGGGCGGGATTGTAGCGGATGGACGGCCGCACGCCGCCGATATTCACCGCGGTCGGCGAGACGGTGTTGGTATTGAACGTATTCGCCAACTGCGGAATCTGGCCCAGGATCTGGTCCGTGGTGATCGCGCCGGTCGCCTTGATGGTCGAGGAATCGACCGTGACCAAGTTCGTGCCGGCGGGCGCGATACCGCGGATGTTCGTGCCGGTCGCGGTCACCGTCACCGACTCGATCTGATTGTCCTGCGCCTGCGCATGAGACACCATGACGGTCGCGAGCGCGCCCACTGACGCACCGCACAAAAGCTGTCGCACAAAGCGCATATTAACGTTCATCTGGTGTCCCCATCTTTTGCAGGCCCGTGCCGAAAGGCAGGGCATGACGTGTGATCGACGATACCGATGGCGAAGAAACTAGCAAGAAAACGGGACCGTCCTGCCCTGCGGCTCTCTCACTTCTTGAGAGGACGTGCGCGCGCCGGCGGCCCGGAAGCCGGTTGCGCGGACGTGAATCAAAGGCGCGGCTGTTCCGGCGCCCGCCGGATCCATTTGTAGACGGCGACGGAATTCTTCCAGAAGAACTTCTCGGCCGCCGCGCGGCTTCGGCCGGAAAAATACGCCCGGACCAGCGCGACGGTATCCGGAACCTCGGAAACGCCGACGGCGTTCGGCCAATCGCTGCCGAACACGACCCGGTCCTCGCCAAAGCACTCCATCAGCACATCCAGGCCCGGGCGCAACGCGGCAAGATCGCGGACGATGACGGGCGGCACGGATGCGGGGCGGCGCGGGTGAACGATCTCGGACAGTTTGCAGAAGATGTTGCGGCGGGCCGCGATCTCCTTCAGCACGGCCCGGTACTCCCCGGCTTCCTCGGGCTGCGGATCGAAGGCCGGCAGGTGATCCACCACGATGCGCAGATCGGGCGCCTGGTCGCTGGCGCGCACCGCCGCCCACAGAAGCGCGAGGTTCTGGTTGGCGGTTTCCAGCACCAGATCGTGCTGCGCCAGGCGTCGCAACCCCGCGACGACATCGGGATTGTTCACCTGTCCGGGCAGATCGTAACCCCACAGATTCCCATACCGGATGCCCCGGAAAAGCGGATTCTTGGCATAGCGGTCCAGCATGGCGCCGAACTCGGGGCCTTCCAGGCGCAGATTGCCGATCATGCCGACCATCAGCGGTGCGTCCTGGATCGTTTCCAGAATCCACAGATTGTCCTCGACCCAGGGGCTGGCATCGACATGGATCACGCCGACAATGCCCAAGGGCGCGGCGATCGGCGCATACATGGACGGCAAGGCGACGCCGCCCGGAAACGACCGGCCGCCCTTATAAGGTGCCCCTTGCGGACGGCGGGCATCGAAAAGGTGAATGTGGCAGTCGATGATGGGGATATCGGCGAGCGCCTGTGCCGGTAGCGGGGACGCGCCCGCGGCAACCGCGGCGGACCCGGCGACGAATTGCCGTCGATTATATGTCATGGCCGGATTGCGACTGCCTTTTGTGACTGCCCGTGTGACAGCCGTGTGAAACGCGCCTTGCCGCGTACCGGAAGCGTTCTTGTCCTTTCCAGGCGTGTCAATGCGAACAGCCGCGTTCATCTCTCACACAATGAGAATATGCTTTGCGGAGCATGTGCAAAAAGCGCGGGCCATCGGGCCGCCCGCCGATATCTCGCACACGCACAATTCACGCCTTCCCATGCTCTGCTATTCTGGCGCGGCAAACGCGATGCGCGCCGTCACGAAACGCCGCGACCAGAGGGTCTGATATCCAGAGGGCTGACATGAAGGCGTATATTTCCTTGCTGTCGATTGTCTCGCTTGGCGTGCTTTTTCCGGCCCTCCAGCCGGCGCGGGCCGATACGCGGGACGATGTCTGGGCGGCCATGCAGCGCTGCCAATCCATCCCGGACGACCGCACCTGGCTGGATTGCACCTATGGGGCCAAGCAGCCCATGCGCGCCAAGCTGGGCCTGCCCCCCGCCTCGGACTATCAGCAGCGCCTGGTCCCCCCCGCGCCGCGCGTCCTGCCACCCGCCACCGCGCGCGCGCTGCCTCCAAGACCGGACAGGCTGGAAAGCACGGCGCTGCCCAGGAAAAGCTTCATGCCGGGCCTCAGCGGCAATGCCGGCCCCAACACGATTTCCGCCCTGGCGCAGGTGCAATATGACAGCCGGGGGGCCTTTGTCGTGACCTTGGAGAATGGCCAGGTCTGGCGCCAGGTGAATGTCGAGATAGGGCGCAAGATAGCTTTGCGGGCCGGCGCCCGGGTCACCATCACGCCGGGAGTCATGTGGACCTACGATCTGAAAACGGACGGCGATACCCGGTCTTACAAGGTGCAGCGTCAATCATAGTCCCCCTCTCAATCCATGAGAGATCGAAAAATGCGCCGCTTATGGCCCGCCCGCGCGCCGTCTAACATCCTGACAGGGTGTCCGGAAATCGAGCTGTTGCGTGGGTACTGACAACACAGACCGCCGCCGCGTGATGGCGCTGCTTTCGGGTGGCGGCACCCTGATGGCCGCCAAGCTGGCGACAGCCAAGGCCGCCGCCGCCGCGCCCCTGCATACCCTGCGCGCCGACGTCCGCGCGATGGCGATCAAAAGCGTGACGACGTTCGACGTTCTGGTGCCCCAGGCCGGCGACGCGCCGCCCAGCCGGACCGGCGGCCCGCCGGGGCGCACCAATGTCACCTGTGTGGAAACCGCCAGCGGGGTGAAGGGCTATTCCTTCCTGGGCTCCACCGCGGAACAGATCGCCGCCGCGCAGCCGGTCCTGGTGGGCCGCGACCTGTTCGAGATCGAGACGCATCTGGCGCGCGGCCTGATCCGCTGGGGCGGAATCGAAGAGGCCATGTGGGACGCGATCGGCAAGATCGCGGGCGTATCCGTCGCCCGCCTTCTGGGCGGCAGCAACCAGCGCCAGCCGGTCTATGCCACCTATGTCTGGCCGGGTACGCGGGGCCAGGAAACCATTTCCCCCCGGCAACAGGCGGAGCAGGCCGGCCTGCTGCGGGCCGCGGGTTTCCGGGCCATGAAGATCCAGGTGTTCCGGCGCAACACCGAGACCGACGCGCAAGCCTGCGCCGACATCCTGTCGGCGGGCGGACCGGACTTCCGCGTCATGGTCGACCGCACCGCCGACCGTTCGCCCAACGGCCTGTGGAGCTATGCGCAGGCCCTGGCCGCGGCGCATATGCTGAAAAAGGCCGGATGCCATTGGCTGGAAGAACCGCTGGCGCGCGACGATTACGAAGGACCCGCGCGCCTGCGCCGGGAAAGCGGCATCCTGATCACCGGCGGAGAGGGCTATCACGGGCTGGAGCCGTACCGGCAATGCCTGATCCATGGCACCTACGATATCCTCCAGCCCGAAGTGCGCCTGATCGCCGGACTCTGGATCGCGCGCAAAGTCGGCGTGCTGGCCGACGCCTGGGGACTCAAGACCGCGCCCCATGGCATATCGGGTCTGGCCTGGGCCGGGCGGCTGCAACTCGCGGCGGCCATGGGTTCGGTGTACCAGGAGATCGCGGTCCTCAATCCGCCCTGGCTGCCCGGCGATTATTGCAAGCCCTACCTGGCGCTTCTGCACGGCGAACAGCCCTTCATCTTCGAAAATGGCGAGTGCCGCGTACCGCCCTATCCGGGCCTGGGGCTGAATATCGATGAAAAGGCGCTGGCGCGTTACCGCGTCGAGGGGCTGCAGGGCATCGGCCCACCCGCGCCGCCGCCACCCTGACGCAATCCTGACGCAACCCCACCGGATACCACGCCACGCCCGCGCAAAGCCGATACAACACAGCGACACAACACAGAGAGACAGGACACATGCCCATCGTTTCCCACGAAGTCTTCCCGCTCTTTGTCGAACCCTATTTTCGCGCCAACATCGCCGGAACCATCACGCCGGAGCAGATCGCCTTCATCCAGAACCTGAAGATGGTCAACAATATGGAGAATCTGATTTCCGAGAATCTCTATATATTCGAGGAGCCGGAGCTGAAGAGCCTCAAGGACACGGTGCAGGAAATCCTCGATATCTATGCCCGCGACGTACTGTGCATTCCGCAGAAACTCTATGTCACCCAGTCCTGGTCGCTGACCTGCAACGCCCATACCGGGATGCACGGCCATTCCCATTCCAATTCGGTGATCTCCGGATCGCTGTACTATTGCCCCCTGCCCGCGCCGCCCGCGAGCATGGTCTTCACCCGGCATGTCAGTTATCAGCAGATCGATCTGCCCCCCGACCCCAACAAGCGCAACATCTACAACACGCCGATCAACCGGCTCACGCCGAAACAGGACGACGTCATCCTGTTTTCCTCACGCCTGACCCATCTGGTCGAGCAGAACCAGACGAACGAAAAACGCCATTCGATCGCGTTCAACACCTTCGTCAAGGGGACGCTGGGGAATTACCGCGATGTATCGGAACTGATGTTGTAACCGAATGCCTCTCCACAATTTCCATTATGCGCGCAAAATGAGTGTGATCATGAACATCCTGAAGAAAAACATCCTGATCGGCGCCGCCGTCGTGATCGCGGGCATCGCTTCGGCGGCATGGCTTCACGCCGCCGCGCAAGGCGCGCCAGGGGCGGCCACGCTCTCCGCCGCCGACGAAGCGCGCGCGTTGCAGCAGATCAACGCCACCTGCGCCACCTGTCACGGCCAGAATGCCGCCGGAGGCGACCGCGCCCCGTCTCTGGTCGGCTCCGCGTCGCTGCGCAAGATGAACGCGGCGCAGATCGCCGCCGTCATTTCAGGCGGCACCCCGCGCGGAATGCCCGCTTTCGGCCATCTGCCCCCCGCGGAGATCGCCACCATCGCGGCCTGGATTCATTCCAAGAACCTGACGGATGCCATCGAGGGCACGCCCGCCCAGATCGCGGCGGGCGAAGTCTTCTTCTTCGGCGAGGGCAAGTGCGCCAGCTGCCATATGGTGCGCGGCAAGGGCGGCTCGAACGGCCCCGATCTTTCGGCGCTGTCGGCCAACCTGACGCCGGACGAAATCACCGGCTATCTGGACCATCCGACCGAGCGCATGGGCACCAAGCGCACCGCCGCCTGCCCCGGCTGGGCGTTCTGCCCCGACCTGCAATGGACGGTCATCCGTGTGCGGATGCGCGACGGCACCACGCTGCGCGGCTTTGCCCGCGCCGAGGCCGAGCACAGCCTCGCCGTGCAGGACTTCGACGGCAAGATGCACCTGCTGACCGCCAAGGATTACGACGGGTACACCCGCGAGGATCGATCCTATATGCCGCCGCTGACGGCCACGCCGGCGCAGCGGACCGCCCTGATGGCGTATCTGGGCAGCCTGCGGGGAACGCCCCTGGGACCATTGGCCACCGCCCCCGGCTTCAGCGCCGCCGACATGGATGCGGTGTCACGGCCCAGAAAGGGCGAATGGCCATCCTATAACGGCGGCACCAACGGCAACCGCTACAGCACGCTGGATCAGATCACGCCGGGCAATGTCGCGCGCCTGAAGGCCGCCTGGCTGTTCGCGCCGGGTGGACAGGGGCTGGAGACGACGCCTGTGGTGGTGGACGGCATCATGTATGTCACCGGCGCGCAGCAGACCTGTGCCCTGGATGCGCGCACGGGTCTGCGTATCTGGTGCGTGCCGCGCGTCTCGGGCCAGATGATGCGTGCCGGCGGCGAGCCCATCACGCGCCCGGGCGC
>CALDFO010000601.1 GCA_937942205.1 uncultured Alphaproteobacteria bacterium | reverse complement strand
GCGCCCGCGGCGAAGGGGATCAGGCGCAGCGCCTTGTTGCCATCGGCGTCCATCAGCGTGCGGTCGTCATACGCGCCCACCTCCGCCGCGGGATAAGAGCGCTGGAACAGCGGCACCAGCCGCTCATCCACCGCGATCATCAGCTTGCCGTCCGGTCCCACCGCGCGCTGCACATCCGGCAGGATGTCCGCGAACATGAACTCGTCGCCCAGCCCCTGCTCGCCCACGATCAGCACCCGCTTGCCCGTGAGATCCTCGCCGGTCCAGCGCGGCGCTTCGACGATGTGATGGAAATAGGCGCGGAAGCGTTCGTCGTTGCGGATCTCGTATTCGCGGAAGCCTTCCGCGATGCGTCCCGCCCCGATCAGGCAGATGCTGCGCGAGTGGCGGGTTTCGCGGCGCTCGGTGGGATCGACCGCCCGTTCCAGCGCGCCGTCATAGGCCTCCAGCGCCTCTTCCAGACGGCCCAGATGCTGATAGGCATAGCCCAGATTGTGATAGGCGCGGGCGAAGTCGGGCTGCAGCCGGGCGGCTTCGTTGTAAAAGACCAGGCTCTCGTCGGCGCGGCCTTCCTCGGCCAGCACGGTCGCCAGCGCATTCCACAGGATGGCCTCGTGCGGCATCCGGTTCAGCGCGGTGCGCAGGGTCTCGATGCCCTGGTCGGGATGGCCCAGGTCGCACAGCACACTGCCCAGATTGTTGTAGCCCAGCGGCGAGTCGGGACAGGCGGCGATGTAGAGCTGGAACATCCTGGCCGCGCCTTCGGTCAGCTTGAGATTCCAGGCGGTCAGACCCAGATTGATCAGCAGTTCGGGGTCGTCCGGGTCCAGTTCAAAGGCGCGCTCATAGGTGAGCAGGGCCTTGTGCAGATGGCCCATCCGTTCCAGGCCCATCGCCAGCACATGGAACGCCTTGGAGTTGTTTTCGTCGGCCTCGGTGGCGCGCAGCGCCCATTGCGACGCCGACACCAGATCGCCCTTGCGCCATTTCTGGATGGCGCGCTTGAGCGCGATGTTGGAGCGGTGACGGGCTTTCTCGCGCGCCACTTCGCCCACCAGGGCTTCCAGCTTGTCCAGCGCCTGCAGGCGGGCATCCACGCCCGACTTGACGTCAAGGTCCTGCAAGGGAAGCACGCGATTCATGCCGCAAATCCGTTCGTGGAAAACGCCGCCATCAAAGCGGTTAATACTTAAGCAACCATGAAAGCCGCGGTTTTGCGCCCGGCGGCGCGGTGTAAGGCTTTGGTAACCCTGTTGGCGCAAGGCTGGCCGCAAAGGACACGCCGATGGATGCCATCCTCTCCCGCCCGCTCACCCGGCCGCGCAGCCTGACCGATCTTCTGGCTTTCGACCGCTTCATCGCGGTGGGCGCCAACAGCGGCGGCGACCAGGTGGTGCGCTGGCTGCGCGAACACGGCAAGACGGTGCTGGCCTTCACCGATCTCGCGCCCGCCTTGCAGGGCGCCATGCGCGGCGGCCTGCCGGTGCTGGCCCCCGCCGAATGCCTGAACGATCCCGCGACAGCCTTCGTCATCGGCACGGTACGCCAGATGGAGGCCGCGGAACTGCTGACCGGCCCGCTGGGCGTGGACCCCTTGCGGGTCTTCCCCTTCGTCAATCCCATGTTCGCCGAACATTATGCGCCCGGCGCCCAGAGCGCGGTCGCGCCCGATCATGGGCGCATTCGCGCCTGCCTGTCGGATGCCGACAGCCGTGCCTATTTCGATCGCGTCACCGCCTTTTACCGCACCCTGGATGCGCGCCATCTTGTGCCGCAGCCCCGGCGCATCGGTCAGTATGGCTATGATGCGCCCGGCGCGAACCCGAAGCCTGGCGCGGTGATCGTCGATTGCGGCGCCTTCACCGGCGACACGGTGCCCGATTTCCTGGCCGCCACCGGCGGCCAATGCCGCGTGCACGCGCTGGAAGCCTTCGCGCCCAATTTCGACAAGCTGACCGCGACGATCGCCGCCCAGGGCTGGCAGGATGTGGTCAATCCGCTGCCGCTGGCGGCGGCGCGCACCAAAGGCGTGATCGCCATGGGCGGTGACGAGTCGATTGCCGACGGCTGCGCCGGCATCGGGCTGGGTGCGCACGAAGTGCAGGCTGACACCCTGGACAATCTTTTCCTGGATCAGCCGGTGGATTACCTGAAGATGGACATCGAAGGCGCCGAGCTGGACGCGCTGGAAGGCGGCCGCCGGATGCTGGAAATCCATCGCCCCGTGGTGGCGATCGCGGCCTATCACAAGCCCGGACACATCGTGGAGATCGCCGATTTCCTGCTGTCGGCGCTGGGGCCCTGTCATCTCTATGCCGCGCACGACCCGGCCTGGGTCTTTCACATTCATTACGTCTGTGTGCCGCGGGAACGCGGTTAAGCCCCGGTCAGCGCAAAGCCGCAAAACCGCAGGGCTTTGTTAACTCTGTCAGGATTATCCTGGCGCCAATCGATGAGGAAATGGCGATATGCCGCTGAAATTGTCGTTAAAGCCTGGCGAGAAGTTCGTGCTGAACGGCGCGGTTCTGGCCAATGGCGACAAGCGCACCAGCCTGGTGATCCAGAACAAGGCCTGCGTCCTGCGCGAAAAGGACATCATGCAGCCGGAAGGGGCCAATCCCCCGGCCCGCCGCATCTATCTGGCCATCATGATGATGTATCTGGACGGCGAGGCCAGCGAGGAGCCGTAC
Organism: uncultured Alphaproteobacteria bacterium; assembly: GCA_937942205.1. Classification (GTDB taxonomy): domain Bacteria; phylum Pseudomonadota; class Alphaproteobacteria; order Micropepsales; family Micropepsaceae; genus Rhizomicrobium. Next base: position 4,648 of record CALDFO010000601.1, on the reverse strand, counting down.
AACGAATTCGCGCTGCGCATGACCGAATTCATGGGGGCGATCAGCACACCGTCCATGCTGGCCTCCTGCGTGGAGATCAGCCGGGATGTGTCGCAGGGCCAGTACTACAAGGCGCTGATCGCCTGCCGCAAGCTTTTCGACCTGGAACAGGAGCGCTTGAATTATGAGCCTTAACGCCTACAAGGCCGCCCAGGCCGCGACCGAAGACCCGCGCGTCACCGAATACCGCATCTTCGGCCAGGTGACCGGCGCGTTGCTCAACGCCAAGGAATCGAACGCCATCGGCACGCCGCTGGTCGAAGCGGTGGACTGGAACCGCCGCCTGTGGCGCACCCTGGCCGCCGACTGCATGGATGACCGCAACACCCTGACCCAGGACGTGCGCGCCAAGATCATCTCGCTGTCGCTCTGGGTGTCGAAATATTCGCGCAGCGTGACGCGCGAAAAGGCGCCGCTGGATCCGCTGATCGAGATCAACCGCAACATCATGCAGGGCCTGCAGGCGTCGTAACGCCGCCCTGCCCACCAGAAAAACCGGCCCGGAAACGGGCCGGTTTTTTCATGCGCGCTCAGTGCGCATGGGCCAGCAGGGTCACCAGATACAGGAAGGCCGCGCCCGCGATGGTGGCGGCCAGGGTGCTCCATTGCGGCCGGGCGCGATAGCTTTCGGGCAGAAGGCCACTGGCGCCGATATGCAGGAAGAAGCCGCAGAACAGCGCCAGCAGCAGCGCCAGCAGGCCGGGCTGCGGCGTCACCAGCAGGCTCAGGCCCGCGCCCAGCAGCGGCGCGCCCGCGTCCAGCGCCAGCCAGCGCAGCGCGAAGCGGCGGCTGCCGCCATGGCGCACCACCACATTCACGGTGTTGAGGCCGTCGGCGAAGTCATGCGCCAGCACGGCGGCGGCCACGATGAACCCGACCTCGTGGCTGGCCTGGAAGGCGATGCCCATGATGAAGCCGTCCGTCATGCTGTGGACGAACAGGCTGGCGGCGCCGATCGCGCCGCGGCGCGGATTGGGCAGGGTGGCGCCGTGATCGTGCCGGCCCAGCAGCCGGTCCAGCAGGGCATAGAGGAAAAAACCGCCCGCCGAGATGGCCAGCAGCGTGGCCGGGGCGTAAAGGCCCGCGCCCAGTTCCAGCGCCTCGGGGCCCAGGTCGAAAAAGGCGACGCCGATCACCGCGCCCGCCGAGAAGGCCAGCACCAGCGGCAGCTTTTCCTTCAGCGACAGCGCCAGCAGGCCGCCCAGCATCGTCGCCACGGAAGCGGCGAGCGCGATCAGCATCACGAGCGGTGCGGTCATGCGGGAAAAGCCGGGAAAACGGGCTGTCTTATCGCGGGCCTTGCGGCGGGGCAACGGGCATCCGGTCTGCCGTCATCGGCCCCCCGGCATCTGATCCATCGGGATCACGTCAACGCCCACATCCACCACATGGTCATGGCCGCCCAGAATGATGCCGCCCACCGGCGAGACATCGCCATAATCGCGGCCCCAGGCGGCGGTGACATGGGCGTCGCCCACCACGACATTGTTGGTGGGATCCAGGTCCACCCAGCCGAAGGGCGGGGCCCAGACGCTGAACCAGGCATGGCTGGCGTCGGCGCCCAGCAGGCGCGGCTGGCCCGGCGGCGGCCGGGTGAGCAGATAGCCGGAGACATAGCGCGCGGGCAGGCCCAGGGCGCGCATCGCCGCGATGGCGACATGCGCCAGATCCTGGCAGACCCCGGCGCGGATTTCGAACACCCGGTCCACCGGCGTGGCGACGTCGGTGACGCTGGTGTCATAGCGGAAATCCTGGTGGATGCGGTTCATCAGTTCCATCGCGCCCGCCAGCAGCGGACGGCCCGGCGGAAAGCTCACCTCGGCATACCCGGCGATATCGCTTTGGAACGCCGTCATGGGGGAATCGAAGATGAACTGCACCGCCTCGCGCGCCGCGTCATCGCCGGCGGCCTCCAGCAGGCCGCGGACCGCTTCCCAGGGCAGGCTGTCGCGCGAGACGCGGTCGGGCCGCGCCGCCACCCGCACATGACTCTCGGCCAGGATCTCCAGATGGGTGTGCGGCTGATCGATGGAAAACCAGGTGCAGGGATTGCCGAAATAATCCTGGCGCGCCGCCGTGCTAGCCGCCTCCAGCGACAGAGTGAGGGTGCTGTCCTGCACCGTCTGCAGCGGCGTGGCGCGCGGTGTGAGATGCGCCAGATGCCAGGAATGGGAGACATCCTGGCGGTAGCGGTAAGTGGTGCGGTGGCGCACGAAATATTCGACCATCAGCGCCTCACGACGGGCCGGCCGCGCCGGTGCGGCGGCGGCTGGAATGCTGGAAATAGGCGTCGGCCAGCGCATCCGACAGCATCAGGGCCTGGTGGCGGATCGTATCGGTCAGGTCCAGCAGGCCGGGACGCCTGCCCGCCTCGCAGACGGACAGGCACGCCGGTTGGGCCTCGGTCAGGGCGGCGTGCATCTGCGCCGCCAGGGTGCGCGGCGTGTCGCTGCGCTGGGCCGGGGTGATGCGCGGCAGTTCGCGCAGATGGCTTTAGATGGCCGCGACCTGATAGGCGCAGGCGCGGGGATTGTGTTCGTCCAGCAGCAGCAGGTCCACAAGGGGCATCAGCTGATAGACGTTCAGATAGCGCGAGCGGTAGGTCATGGCGCTGTCGGCGATTTCCAGCAGGATGCGGATCGTCTCGGTCTCGCGCGCCCCGCCCGAGGTCACTGCCGCGCCCTGACCAATGCCTTGGCGCACCAGCCAGGCCAGGTGCAGCGCCCGTTCGACGCGCCTTCCCAGGTCCATGAACAGCCAGTTGGGGCCGCGTGTCATGTTCTCGGCCGACAGACCCGACAAGGCGGCGGCGCGGCGCACCAGCGAGTCCAGATAGATGCGCGCGGCCGGCGCGGCGAAGGGCTCGTCCATGTCCGGCAAATCCTCGGCCGCCGTCAGGACATGGATGGTGCGCCAGGTGTCCAGTGACAGCCGGTCGCGCACCGACCAGGCGGTCTGCGCGACCCGCGCCAGAAGCCGCTGCAGGCCCCGGCCGTTATGCGGATCGTAGATCAGCAATCGCAGCTCGCGTCCCAGGTCCTGTTCGTCGGCGATGTCCACGACGGGCGCGTCGCCGGTCTGGCTGAAGGGGATCAAAAGCTTGTGCGCCAGATCGCGCGCGACGGCGGGCTCGTCACCGGCCCGTCCGGCGACGGCGCGCAGGATGCGGACGAAATTCTCGGTGCGCTCGGCATAGCGGCCCAGCCAGAACAGATTGTTCATGGCGCGGCTGGGGGCGGATTCGCCCTGGCGGCGGATATCGAGCGATTTGCCGCCGCCGTTCAGCAGGCTGAAGCTATCCACCGGCGCGGCGGACAGCACCCAGACATCCTTGCTGGCCGCGCCCGACTGCATCGACAGCGCCGTCATCGTCTCGTCGGCCGCCACGCGCGTCAGCCCGCCCGGCATCACCGTCCAGCCCGACGGCGTCCAGGCGGCGAAGACCCGCAACGACACCGGCTTGGCCGTGAAACGGCCATTGTCGAACACCGGCGCCAGGCCCAGCGGCGCGATTTCCTGCACCACCAGGGTTTCGCCCCGCCGTTGTAGCCGCGCCAGCGCCTGCTCGCGTTCTTCCAGGCTCATGTCGGCGCCCAGCCGGGCGCTGGATTCGCGCGAGAACAGCGGGCGGGCGTCGAAGGCGTCGCGCAGGATGGCATGGTCCAGGCGCGCCATCGCCGCCTTGCGGCCCCCTTCGGTGCCGCCCCAGATGGTGGGGATGTCGGGAAGGTGGAGGTCTTCGCCCAGCAGCGCCCGCGCCACGGCGGGCAGATAGGCGTCCATGGCGGGGGCTTCGATCACGCCCCCGCCCAGTGCATTGGCCAGCACGACCGTGCCGGCGCGCACCGCCTCCACCAGGCCGGGCACGCCCAGGGCGCTGTCGCCGCGCAGTTCCAGGGGATCGCAGAAATCCGAATCCACCCGGCGGAAGATGACGGCGACGCGCTCCAGCCCGGTCAGGGTCTTGAGGAACACCGCGCCGTCGCGCACCGCCAGATCGTCGCCCTGCACCAGCGTCAGGCCCAGATAATGGGCCAGATAGACATGCTCGAAATAGGTTTCGTTGTAGGGGCCGGGGGTCAGCAGCACGGCGCGGTCGCGGCGCGAATGGCCCAGCGCCAGAATGTTTTCGCGATAGGCGTTGAAGAAGGCGGCCAGCCGCGCCACCCGCAGGCCGGTGAAATTCTCCGGGAAGGTCTGCGCCACCACCAGCCGGTTTTCCAGCGCATACCCCAGCCCGCCGGGCGCGTCGGCACGGCCGGCCAGCACCCGCCACGATCCGTCGGGGCTGCGCGCCAGGTCGGCGGAATACAGATGCACATGAACATCCCCGGCCGGGCGCGCGCCACGGAGCGGGCGCAGGAACTGGGGATGGCCGGTCACCAGATGGGCGGGCAGGATATTCTCCTTCACCAGCCGCTGCGGGCCATACACGTCGCGCAGGATCAGGTCGGCCAGCATGGCGCGCTGGATCACGGCGCGTTCGATCCGGGCCCAGTCGTCCGCCGGCAGGATGAAAGGCACGATGTCGAGCTGCCAGGGCCGCGCCTGCCCAGCCTTGTCGTCATAGACGTTATAGGTGACGCCATTGTCCTGCACCGTGGCGCGG
>CALDFO010000600.1 GCA_937942205.1 uncultured Alphaproteobacteria bacterium | reverse complement strand
GTATTCGCATCCGTCTATGTCGGCATCGCCGCCGCCCGGCTGCTGGAATTCGCCCTGGCGCGGCGGCCCGCCCCTGCGTGGCGATCCGTGCAGGCGGCGCTGGCGGTGCTGGCGCTGTTCGCGGCCTATGCCTGCGCCGCGGTCCCGGCGGCGATGGGCAACGATCCGCGTTACGATGCGGAGGCCTGGATGCGCGCACATATCCGGCCGGGCGGCAGCATCGAAACCTATGGCCAGAATTTCTATCTGCCCCGCTTTCCCGAACAGGCCCGCGTCTCCCGCGTCGGGCAGGGCGCGCTGAAGGTCCGCAATCCGCTGCCGAATGTCATGGAGGTTCTTGCGCCCTTCGAGGCGGTGGAGCAGCGCCGGCCGCGCTATATCCTGGTGGCCGACCGCTGGGCGCGGCGCTATCTGGCGGCGGACACCCAACCCGGGCCAGGCCGGGTCCATCCCGAAAACCAGAAGGGCTGGTTCGCGGAAACCGGCGCGCGCGCCTATTTCGCCGCGCTGTATGCGGGCCGCACGCCTTACCGGCAGGTCTATGCCGCCGCGCCGCGCCGCGCCTTTTGGGATGAGGTTCATATCCATGAAAGCCTCAACGAGACGGTGCGAATCTTCGAGCGTGCGCCATGACCGCCCGGCGCATCCTGATCTGCCTGCATGACTTTCATCGCGGCGGCACCGAACGGGTGGCGCTCGATCTTGCCGCGCGCTGGGCGGCGGCGGGCCACGCCGTCACCATCCTGTGCGGCGCGGAGACGGGCGGTTTGCGCGATGCGGTGGATCCCCGTGTGCCGGTGATGCCGCTCGATCCGCCGCTCCGGCGTGGGCTGCTGTCGCGCCCGCGGCTGGGGGCGGCGATGGGGCGGCATCTTCCGGCGCTGAAACCGGATGTGATCTTCCTGCCGGGCAATTTCCATCTGCCGCTGGCGCGCGGCCTGCGCCGCGCCGATCCGCATCCGGTCATTGTGTGCAAGGTGTCGAACCCGCCGCTGCCGCAGGGCTGCGCCGCGATCCCGGTGGCGCCGCTGTTTCGCTGGTTCGCCCGCGCCGTGGACGGCTTCGCCGCCATGAATGGCGGACTGGCGCGGGATGTGGCGGCGCTGGCGCCGCAGGCCCGGGTCGCCACCCTTTACGATCCGATGCAGGTGGGCGCGGCGCCTGCCGGTCCGCATCGGCCGGAGATCCGCAACATCCTCTGGGTGGGGCGGCTGGAAGCGCAGAAGGATGTGGCGCTGGCGCTGGCGGCGTTCCGCGTGCTGCTGGCGCGGGGCCCGGCGCGTCTGACCATCCTGGGCGATGGCGGCCAGCGCCCGCTGGTGGAAAAAGCGGCGGCGGATTTGGGCGGCCACCTCGATTTTCCCGGTTATGTCGCCGATATCGCGCCCTATCTGGCGCGGGCCTCGGCCCTGCTGGTGACCTCGCGCTATGAGGGCGGACCGGCGGTGGCGGTGGAGGCGCTGGCGCTGGGCACGCCGGTGGTGGCCACCGACTGCTCGCACCTGCTGCGCGAGATCATGACGGCGCGCGAGGCGGGCCGTATCGTGCCGTCGCGCGATCCCGCCGCGCTGGCGGCGGCGCTGGAGGATGTCTGCGCCGCGCCCCGTCCGCCGGGCGAAACCCTGGCGGCGCTGGTGACCGGGTTCGCGCCCGACCGCTGCGCCCGCGCCTATCTGGACTGGTTCGACGCGCTGGCCGCGGCGCGGTCCGCCGCCACCCGCTCATAGATCTCGAACAGGGTGGCGAAATGCTGCTCCACCGTGTGGACCCGGGCATTGGCGGCGATCAGCGCCGCCCGCGCCTGTTCGGCGCGGTCGCCCGCCACCAGCAGCAGGATGGCCGCCGCCGCGTCGGCCGCGTCTCCGGGACGATAGGTTTCGGCATAGCCGGGGCCGGCGAAGGTGGCCGACGCGCCCACATCGGGCACGATCACCGGGGTGCCCGAGCACAGCGCCTCGGCCAGCACCAGGCCGAAGGTCTCCGCCGCCGAGCCGTGGATCAGCGCATCGGCGCTGGCGATCACCGAGGCCAGGCGGTTCTGGTCGCTGATCTGGCCCGCGACATGGACATGGTGGGCGCGCCGCGCCCAGCGTTCCACCGATTTGCGGATCAGTCCGTCGCCCACGATGTACAGGCCCACCTTGCGGTGCGACTGGGCGCGGGTGACGGCGTCGATCAGAACATTGATGCGCTTTTCCGGGTGATGCCGCCCCACCGCGACCAGCAGGGAGGCGTCGCCCTCCAACCCGCAGGCCGCCAGCATCTGGCGGCGCATGGTGGTGTCGCCGAAGATATGGGAGAATTTCTCGCGCTCCACGCCAAAGGGCGCGACCTCGATGTTCTTGAGGCCGAACTTGCCGAAGCGCTGCGCCATGGCCGGATTGGTGACGATGGCGGCGTCATAAAATCCGTTCAGCCGGTTCAGATAGGTCCAGAACCAGCCGAACATGCGGTCCACCCGTTCCTCGCCCAGCAGGCCGCCCAGAAAGGTCTGGGGATAGACCGAGACGGGATCCATGTGCATGAAGAACACCTTGGGCACCGCGCCCTTCCAGCGCGCCGTCAGCCAGCCGCCGCGCCAGGGCGAGGAGCCTTCCACCAGGTCGGGCGACAGCGAATCCAGCACGTCCCAGACATGATGCGCCCGCCAGAACATGCGGTAATTCTTGTCGAAGGGCAGGTAGGGGCTTTTGACCCAGATGATGTGGCCGCCGCGCACCCGTTCCTTGCGGGTTTCGGGGCCGGGCGCGATGATGGTCAGGTCGTGGCCGAAGCGCGGCGCGAATTCCAGCTTCTGGTCGATATAGCGGCGCACGCCGCCGCCGGTGGGGGAGTAGAATTCGCAGACATCGACGATCTTCACAGTCCGGTCTTTCCGTCCGCCAGCGCCCGATAATAGCCCAGCATCCGCCCCATCGTCTCGTCCCAGGAAAAGGTCAGGGCGCGGGCGCGGGCCGCCTGGCCCATGCGGCGGCGCAAGGCTTCGTCCTGCAGAAGCCGGGTCAGATGGGCGGCGAAACCGTCCGCGTCGTCGGCATGGGCCAGCAGGCCGGTATCGCCGTCCGCCACCAGCGAGCGGCTGCCGGTGGCGTCGGCGCAGACGCATGGCAGTCCGGACGCCATCGCCTCCAGCGTGACATTGCCGAAGCTTTCGCTGTCGCTGGGGAAAATGAACAGGTCCGACCCGGCATAGGCGTCCGCCAGGTCATCGCCGTCCAGGAAGCCGGTGAAGATGGCGTGCGGCAGCGCGGCCTGGGCGAACGCCCGGTCGGGACCTTCGCCCACGATCACCGCGCGATGGGCGATACCGCGCGCCGCCAGTTTCGCCAGCGCGCCGGTCAGCGTATCCAGCCGCTTTTCCCGCACCAGGCGCGAGACATGCAGCACCACCCGTTCCTCCGCGCCGATGCCTAGCCGGGTGCGCCAGGCCGGATCGCGGCGGGCGGGGCTGAAACGGCCGGTGTCCACGCCGCGCGGCCAGGGCTTGAAATTGTCGGCCAGTCCGTCGGCCAGCAGGGCGGCGCGCACGGAGTCCGACGGCACATAGACCTCGCGGCAGCGGCCATAGAAACGCCGCAACATGGCCTTCAGCGATCCTTCCAGCGGCGACAGATACCAGTAGTGGCGCAAGTAAGTCTCATAGCGCGTGTGATAGGACGCCACCGCCGGGATGCCGTGCTGCTCCGCCAGCGCCAGCGCCGCATGGCCCAGAAGATCGGGCACGGCGATGTGGACGATGTCGGGGTCAAAATCCAGCAGTTGCCGCCGGGCGGCGCCGGACAATCCCAGCGCCAGGCGGTATTCGGGACGGGGGGGCAGGGCGATGGACGGCACCGGCACAAGCCGTCCCTGATGGGGGAAGGCGGGGGTGGCGGACACCGGCGCGAACACCAGCACCTCCACGCCGCGTGATTCCAGGAAAGCGACCAGCCGGTTCAGCGTCAGCGCGACGCCGTCCTTGATATAGTTGTAGGAGCTGGTGACCAGCGCGATCCGCAGGGGACGGGAATCCACGGCGGCGCGGCTCACTCGGCGCTGCGGCGCAGCTTCTCGAGTTCCTGGGCCACGATCGGCAGCGTTTCGCCGATCTGCTCTTCGGTGTGGTTGGCGGTCAGGAAGAAGCGCAGCCGGGCGGTGCTGGCGGACACCGCCGGACGCACGATGGGCTGGATGTCGAAGCCGCGGTCGAACAGACGCTGCGACAGCAGCATCGCCAGCTTGTCGTCGCCGACGATCAGCGAGGCGACGGGCGATTCCTCGTCGCCGAACACGGTCAGGCCGTTGTCGCGCGCCACCTTGCGGAAATAGCGGGCGCGCTCGCGCAGACGCCGGGGCCGGTGCGGCTCGCGCTCCAGGATGTCCAGCGCGGCCATCGCGGCGGCGGTGTCGGCGGGCGACAGGCCGACGCTGAAGATCAGGCCGGGGCAGAGGAAGCGCATATATTCGATCAGGCCGCGATCGCCGGCGATATAGCCGCCGCTGGAGGCCGGCGTCTTGCTCAGCGTGCCCATGTAGACGTCGATGCTGTCGGCGGACAGGCCGGAGGCTTCGCGCACGCCGCGCCCGGTGGCGCCGACATTGCCCAGCGAATGGGCTTCGTCCACCATCAGCAGCACGTCATGCTTTCGCTTGATCTCGACGGCGCGCTTCAGGTCCAGGATTTGGCCGTCCATGCTGTAGACGCCTTCGGCCACGATCAGGCCGCGCCGGAAGCTGGCGCGGTTCTCGGTCAGCAGCTTGTCCAGCGCGTCCCAGTCGCCGTTGGGATAGGTGAAGACCTTGGCGCCCGACAGGCGCGCGCCGGTGATGATGCTGTTGTGCGCGCCGCTGTCATAGATCACCGCGTCGGGCCGGGCCAGAAGATGCGAGATCACGCTGACATTGGTGAGATAGCCGCTGATGAAGACCAGCGCATCCTCGGTGCCCAGGAAGTTCGCCAGCTTCTGTTCCAGCTCGCCATGCAGCTCGATCTCGCCCGCCACGATGCGGCTGGCCGAGGCGCTGGTGCCGTATTTGTCGATAGCGTTCTTGGCGGCGGCGGTGACGGCGGGATGCCCCGACAGGCCCAGATAGTTGTAGCCGGAATAGCTGATCAGGCTTTTTTCCTGGCGGCGGATGACGCTGTGGCTGACGCCGTCGCGCGGCTGGAAGAAGGGGACTTCCTGGCCGTTGCCCTGCACGTCCGCGATGCGGCGGCGCAGGGCGCGATAACCGGCAAAGTCATCCACGATGCTTTTGCGCGGTTCGGGCAATTCGCTTTCGGGCACAAGGGCCGTCTGTTCGGCGGCCGCAAACTGGGTCGTCATGACCGCCCCTTCGATACTTTCTTCCATGGCCCCAAAGATCAGCCTGATGTAGACCGCCTGGGTCTGATTGCACTGCAGAATAACCGGAAATTCATCCGCCACAACCTTGAAAGTCTTGGTGAACCAGGATGTTTCCCGGCCCGTGCGCGCCGCCGTCGGTCTGTGATCCCGGCGGCCTTGGCCGGGCCCGGCTTCCCGAAAAGCCAGCCTTTCCCGGACCGGCGGACGTAACATTCGGTAGCATTCTCCGTACGGGGCCGCCGGGCGCCGCGCCTGTACACCGATAAACCTGCGTCATAGTATCCGCGCCATCGTATCCGGGACGGGCATGACGCAGTGCCGGCGCCGAGCCGAAGGCTGGTTCCGGGCCTTGTTCCGGGCACGATTCCCGATCGAAACGCAGCAGCGACAGGGCCGAAAAGGACATGCTTTCCGCGCAGCATCTGGTGAAGTCCTTCGCGGGACGCCGGATCATCGAGGATGTGACCCTCACCTTGCAGCGCGGCGAGGTGGTCGGTCTGCTGGGCCCCAACGGCGCGGGCAAGACCACCACCTTCCAGATGCTGACCGGCATGGCGCCGCCCGATGCCGGCACCATCCTGCTGGACGGCCATGACGTCACCCGGATGCCCTTCTATGACCGCGCCCGTTTCGGCATCGCCTATCTGCCGCAGGCGCCCTTCGTGCCGCGCGACCTGACGGTGACGCAGAACATCGCGCTGGTGCTGGAGGCGCGGCTGGCGTCCGCCGCCGCCCGCGCCGCTCGGCTGGAGGCGCTGATCGAGGAATTCCGCCTGGGCGAGGTGCGGCGCAAGCGGGTGGGCGAATTGTCCGGCGGCCAGCGGCGGCGCTGCGAGATCGCCATCACCCTGGCCTGCGAGCCGGGCTTCGCCATGCTGGACGAGCCGTTCGCGGGCGTGGACCCCCACGCCACCGACGAGATCACCGGCATGATCCGCCACATGGCCGACCATGACATCGGCGTGCTGATCACCGACCACAAGGCGCGCGAGCTTCTGTCCATGGTGGACCGCGCCTATGTGATCGAGAGCGGCCGCGTGCTGGCCGAGGGCGAGGCCGCCAGCATCGTCTCCAACGAGGCGGTGCGGCGCGTCTATCTGGGCGAGGCGTTCCGTCTCTGATGGCCACGCCCCGCCCACATGCCGCGCCCGGCGGCTTCGGATTTCGCGCCCTGCTGGCCGCGTTCCTGGGCGGCGATTATGTCCGCGACTTCTTCCGCGGCGTGGCGGTGCAGACCGCGCTGGTGGTGCTGCTGATCGAGGCGATCTTCCTGGCCGAGCGGTTCACTCCGGTGTTCCGCGAGGCGGTGCGCCACGAGGCCGACCTGTTCGGCATTTCGCTGATCCTGCTGTGCACCAGCCCGGAGGTCTTCGACCTGGCGCTGGCGGTGGCCATCCTGATGGCCTGTTACGCCATGCTGATGAAGATGCGCGAAAACCGCGAGCTTCTGGTGCTGTTCGCCTCCGGGCTGGGCCCCTATCAGCTCAGCGCCCTGGTGCTGGTGGTGGCGGTGCTGGGCCAGACGGTGGGCCTGTTGGGATCGGGGGTGGTCGATCCGCTGTCCCGTTATGCCCAGCGCGCCATCCTGTTCAGTTCGGAATTGCGCGCGCTCAAGAAAGGCGTGGCGGGCGGGGAGTTCTATTATTTCCCCTCTTATGTCGCCTATGCCATGGATCATGTGCGCGGCGGCAAGCCGCCGCCCGCCGCGCCGGATGCGGTGCCGGTGATCGACGCCCGTCCGCAAGACGCGGCGGCGGCGCGCGAGCGCACCCTGTTCGTCTATCAGCAGGTGGGGCCGCGCCGCTCGCGGGTGGTGACGGCGGCCCAGGCGCGTCTGGACGGGCCCGATGAAACCGGCCGCATCGTGCTCAACCTCAACGATTTCACCTCGCACACCTTCGCCGACGCCAATCCGATGGCGCGGCCGGGCGAAGGCGATGCGCCCGCTACCACCAGCCGCCCCGATCCCATCCGTCCTGATGGTATCAAGATGGGGGCACCGCGCGACATGCCG
>CALDFO010000599.1 GCA_937942205.1 uncultured Alphaproteobacteria bacterium | reverse complement strand
GCGATGGCGCCCTTGTTGAGGTCGATGGCGGTGATCTGACCGTAAGGCGGCTTGTTCAGCGGCAGTCCCTCGATGGACAGCAGGCGCGGCACGATCGGCGCGTCGATCGCGTCGTTGACGGTGACGAAGGTGCGTTCGCTGCCGCCGGTCAGGCTGGCATTGCCGCCGAAGATGCCGCCCTGCGGATCGGCGGTGTTGGGCGTGGTGACCAGACCGGCCTGGCTGACGCGGCCGTCGGCCGCCACATTGATGCCGGCGGCCTCCATGCGGGTCTTGGAATAGACATACACCATGTGGCTTTCGGGATCGTAGGAGCCGCCCGGCCAGTTGGCGCCGCCCTGGGTGCCCGGCAGCAGCATCATGCCGAACATGCCCTGGTCGATCTTGACCACCGGCGGCGGCGTGAACAGCGGGCCCAGCTTGTAATGCTTGGAGATCGCCACGGCGCGCGCCTTCAGTTCGGGCGTCCAGTCGATCAGGTCGTTCTCGCTGACCCCCTGCACGTCATACGGCGGCGGCTTGGACGGCACCGGCTGGGTGGGCGAATACCATTCGCCGGGCACATCGCCCTTGGGCGCGGGCCGCTCCGGGATCGGCCAGATCGGCTTGCCGGTCTCGCGGTTGAGGACATAGAGGAAGCCCTGCTTGGACGGCTGGGCCAGCGCCTTGACCATGCGCCCGTTCACCGGGATGTCGCAGAGGATGGCGGCGCAGGGAATGTCATGGTCCCACAGGCCGTGATGGGTGAGCTGATAGTGCCACTTGCGCTTGCCGGTCTCGACATCCAGCGCCACCACCGACTCCGCGAACAGGGCGTTGCCGTGGCGGGTGGTGCCGTTCATGTCGGTGGGCGGCAGTTCGACGCCGGCATAGACCAGGCCCAGTTCTTCGTCCGCCGACATCGGCGCCCAGACGCCCATATTGCCCGCCGCCTCGGCCTGGCCGGGCGTGATCCAGGTGTCATAGCCGAACTCGCCCTTGCGGGGGATGGTGTGGAAGATCCATTTGCGCTGGCCGGTCTTGACGTCGAAGCCGCGCAGATAGCCCTTGACGGCGGCGGATGGGGCCGCGCCCACCACCACCGTGTTCTTCACCACCAGCGGCGGGGCATGGATGCCGATCACGCCGCGATTGGGGTCGATCTCCTGGTCGTTGTTCAGGCGCAGGTCCAGCAGGCCCTTGTCGCCGAAATTGGGGTCGGGCAGGCCGGTCTTGGCGTCCAGTGAAATCATGGTGTAGCCGCGGGTGCAGAACAGGATGCGTTCCTGGGTCCCGTCGGTCCAATAGGCGCAGCCGAAGCCGGGGCCGCCGCGCGTGCCCAGCCGCTGGCCTTCGTCATGGCGGTAGAACCACAGCAGTTCGCCGGTGGCGGCATCCAGCGCCACCACGTCGCGGCGCATACCCGCGGTGGTGAAGATGCGGCCCTTCACGATCAGGGGCGTGGAATTGAAATAGGCGTCGAGCGTCGGACCCAGCGCGTTGGTGCTGAAACGCCAGGCCACTTCCAGCTTGTTGAAGTTGGCGGCGCCGATCTGATCCAGCGGCGAATAGCGGGTGCTGGCCAGGTCGCCGCCATAATGCAGCCAGTCGGTGTCGGGGCGCGCGGCCGTCGACGCCGCGCCCTGCGCCATGGCGCGTGGCGCCAGCACCAGGACCGACGACGCGGCCATCATCATTCTGCGGTTAATCGAACGCATTGCGGCATTTCCCCTTCGATGTCTTTTTCCGGCGCGTCATGTCGCGGACCGGACTGAAACCTACGGAAATGGCAAAAATAGGAAACAGCAAAAGTGACGCGGCGGCGGCGCAAACCCCAATAAAATCACTTATTTAATGTTTGAGACGCGCGGGGCGCGCGCCATGCTGCGATGCAGCTATGAGAAAAGCCGCCGGACGGCAAAAGGTTTGTCATTTTGTCGCCAAAAAATGGCGCGTGTTCCGATCCCGCGCGCGCGCCGGAACGTGGCAACGCCCATCGCGCTGAGGCCACGGATACCGCACAGAGGAGGCGCGCGATGATGGCGCGCCCGCCGCTGTTGCCGTACCGGACAAGGCGCGGCGCCACGGCCCTTGGCGGACAAACCCGGCCAGGGCCCGGGCCGCGATAACCATTTGATCTTTGCCGGAGAATTGGCTGGGGGACTAGGATTCGAACCTAGACAGGCAGAGTCAGAGTCTGCAGTCCTACCGTTAGACGATCCCCCAACGGGCAGGGGCAAGCCCCCGCGGGACCGCCCGTTTAGACCACGCCGCCCGGTCTTTCAAGGACCAAACGGCGCCGGTTCCGGGCGGTTTCAGTCCTCCTGAATCCGGCTGTGCCGGCGGGTGTCGGGCATGGTCAGCACCACCAGGAACCCAACCGCCATCAGCGCCGCGGCGTAGATATAGAAGCCGCTCTCGATCCCCTGTGACTTGAACCACAGCGCCACATATTCGGCGGTGCCGCCGAAGCTGGCATTGGCCAGGGCATAGGGCAGGGCCACGCCCAGGGTGCGGACATGGGCGGGATACAGTTCGGCCTTCACCACGCCGTTGATGGCGGTATAGCCCGCCTGCACCACCATGGCGCCCATGATGATGAAGAAGACCGAGACGACGGAGGTGGAGGCCGCCACCGAGGTCATCACCGGCCAGATGACCAGCGCGCCGCCGCCGAAGGCGAACAGCAGCACCGGCTTGCGCCCCACCTTGTCGGAAATCCAGCCCAGCAGCGGCTGGATCGCCATGAAGCAGATCAGGGTCAGCGCGCTCAGTTCCGTCGCCTGGTCGCGGCTGAAGCCCGCCGTGTTGGTGAGGAATTTCTGCATGTAGGTGGTGTAGATATAGAAGCCCAGCGAGCCGCCCGCCGTCAGTCCCAGGATGGTGAAGGTCTCGCGCGGATATTGCTTGAACAACATGCGGGTGCTGCCCAGTTCGGCGCCCGACGCCTTGGCCTGCTCGAAAGACTGGGATTCCTCCATGCTGCCGCGCAGGAAGAAGGCGACCACCGCCAGAAGGGCGCCGATGATGAAGGGGATGCGCCAGCCCCATTCGTTCATCGCCTCGCCGCTCAGGACCCGCTGCAGGACGATCAGCACCGCCAGCGCGGTGAGCTGGCCGCCGATCAGGGTCACATAGTTGAAGCTGGACCAGAAGCCGCGATTCTTCTTGCCCGCCACCTCGCTCATATAGGTGGCGCTGACGCCATACTCGCCGCCCAGCGCCAGCCCCTGCATGATGCGGGCGGTCAGCAGGATGATGGGGGCCGCCACGCCGATCATGGCGGCGCCCGGGGTGAAGGCGATCACCAGCGGGCCGAAACACATCAGCGAAACCGAGGCGATCATCGCCTTTTTGCGGCCGTGACGGTCCGAATAGATGCCC
>CALDFO010000598.1 GCA_937942205.1 uncultured Alphaproteobacteria bacterium | reverse complement strand
CGCTCGCCTATGGTCTCGAGAAGAACGACGGCAAGACGATCGCGGTCTATGACCTCGGCGGCGGCACCTTCGACATCTCGATCCTGGAGATCGGCGACGGCGTGTTCGAGGTGAAGTCCACCAACGGCGACACCTTCCTGGGCGGCGAGGACTTCGACACCCGCCTGGTCAACTTCCTGGCCGACGAGTTCAAGAAGGAAAACGGCATCGACCTGCGCTCGGACCGCCTGGCGCTTCAGCGCCTCAAGGACGCCGCCGAAAAGGCCAAGATCGAGCTGTCCAGCGCCCAGCAGACCGAAGTGAACCTGCCCTTCATCACGGCGGACGCCTCGGGCCCCAAGCACCTGACCATCAAGATCACCCGCGCCACGCTGGAAAAGCTGGTCGACGACCTGATCCAGAAGACCATCGGCCCGGTCAAGCAGGCCCTGAAGGACGCCGGCGTCACCGCCAGCCAGATCGACGAAGTGATCCTGGTGGGCGGCATGACCCGCATGCCCAAGGTGCAGGAAGCCGTGAAGCAGCTGTTCGGCAAGGAGCCGCACAAGGGCGTCAACCCCGATGAAGTCGTCGCCATCGGCGCGGCGATCCAGGGCGGCGTGCTCAAGGGCGAAGTCAAGGACGTGCTGCTGCTCGACGTCACCCCGCTGTCGCTGGGCATCGAGACCCTGGGCGGCGTCTTCACCCGCCTGATCGACCGCAACACCACCATCCCGACCAAGAAGAGCAACATCTTCTCCACCGCCGAGGACAATCAAGGCGCGGTCACCATCAATGTGTTCCAGGGCGAACGCGAAATGGCGGCCGACAACAAGAGCCTGGGCCGTTTCGACCTGCAGGGCATTCCGCCCGCGCCGCGCGGCGTGCCGCAGATCGAGGTCACCTTCGACATCGACGCCAACGGCATCGTGTCGGTGACGGCCAAGGACAAGGCCACCGGCAAGGAGCAGCAGATTCGCATCCAGGCCAGCGGCGGCCTGTCGGACGCCGACATCGAGAAGATGGTCAAGGACGCCGAGTCCCATGCCGCCGACGACAAAAAGCGCCGCGAGGCGGTGGAAGCCAAGAACCAGGCCGACGCCCTGATCCATTCCACGGAAAAGGCGCTGTCCGAGCATGGCGACAAGGTGGATGCGGCCGACAAGACCGCCATCGAGGCCGCGCTGGCCGCGTTGAAGGATGTGGTGACCGGCGACGACGCCGAGGCCATCAAGGAAAAGACCAACACCCTGGCCCAGGCCTCGATGAAGCTGGGCGAGGCCATGTACAAGGCGCAGCAGGGCGAAGCCGCCGCGGCCGACGCCGCCGCGGACGGCGCCCAGAACGCGCCCGCCGACGACAATGTGGTGGACGCCGACTTCGAGGAAGTCGACGACAACAAGAAGTCGTAAAGCACAGGTCCGCCTTCCCCTTATGCGCGCAGCGCATCCAAGGGGGAGGTGGTTTCAGCGTGCGACGGGAGCGAAGCGACCGAGCGAAAGCTGAAACCGGAGGGGGTTGGAGTTAAGTCGGGCCATGAGCACCAAGCGTTGCTATTACGAAACCCTGGAAGTCACCAAAGGCTGTGACGGCGCCGCGCTGAAATCGGCCTATCGCAAGCTGGCGATGAAATTCCACCCGGACAAGAATCCGGACGACCACACCGCCGAGATCAAGTTCAAGGAAATCAACGAAGCCTATGACGTCCTGAAGGACGATCAGAAGCGCGCCGCCTATGACCGCTTCGGCCATGGCGCCTTCGAGGGGGGAATGGGCGGCGCCGGCGCGCGCGGCGGCAATCCGTTCGGCGATTTCGGCAGCTTCGGCGACGTCTTTGAAGACCTGTTCGGCCAGATGATGGGCGGCATGGGCCGGGGCAAGCGGTCCAATCGCGGCCAGGATCTGCGCTACAATCTGGAAATCACCCTGGAAGAGGCCTTCACCGGCCGCAGCGCCGAGATCAAGGTGCCCACCATGCTGGCCTGCGAGGCCTGCACCGGCAGCGGCGCGGAGCCGGGCACCAGCGCCGAGACCTGCCCCGGCTGCGCCGGGCATGGCAAGGTCCGCGCCACCCAGGGCTTCTTCACCATCGAACGCACCTGCAGCCAGTGCCGCGGCAGCGGCAAGGTGATCCGCAATCCCTGCAAGGTCTGCAAGGGCGCGGGCCTGGTGCAGAAGGAACGCACCCTGACGGTGGACGTGCCGCCGGGGGTGGAGGAGGGCACCCGCATCCGTCTGTCGGGCGAGGGCGCGGCGGGCTCCAATGGCGGCCCGAATGGCGATCTCTACATTTTCCTGTCGGTGGCCGAGCATCCGATCTTCCAGCGTGACGGCCATGACCTGCATTGCCGCGCCCCGGTCAGCTTCGTCACCGCCGCCCTGGGCGGCGCCATCGAGGTGCCGACCCTGGACGGTGGCCGCTCCAAGGTGGCGATCCCCGAAGGCACCCAGCCGGGGCGGCAGTTCCGCCTGCGCGGCAAGGGTATGCCGGTGTTGCGCAGCGCCCAGAAGGGCGACCTGTATGTCGAGCTGGCGGTGGAGACCCCGGTCAAGCTGACCAAGCGGCAGAAAGAGCTGCTGCGCGAGTTCGACGGCGAAAGCCAGGCCGGAACCCACCCCGAGGCGGAGGGTTTCCTTGCCAGGCTGAAAGAGTTTTGGAATGGCGGGGTTTAGCGTCTAAAGTTCCGGCTTCCCAAGCCGCATCACAGGGCTGCCCTTGACCGCGCCGACCTTCCCGCTCGCCGACAATCTGCGCTTTCTGCGCGCCCTGATCGCCCGCCCCAAAAGCGTGGGGGCGATCATCCCGTCCAGCCCCGCCTTGGCCGCCGCCATCGCCCGGCAGGTGGACCCGCTGGCCGGGCCGGTGCTGGAAATCGGCCCCGGCACCGGGGTCATCAGCAAGGCGCTGCTGGAACGGGGGGTGCCGCCGGGCCGCCTCACCCTGATC
>CALDFO010000597.1 GCA_937942205.1 uncultured Alphaproteobacteria bacterium | reverse complement strand
CCCCGGTGGCAGGGCGAAGACCTGGCGGGCAAGAAACTGCTGCTGGTCGGCGAACAGGGCCTGGGCGACGAATTCATGTTCGCCAATATCCTGCCCGATGTGCAGCGGGCGGTGGGCGAAACCGGCAAGCTGCAGATCTGCGTGGACCCGCGGCTGGTGCCGCTGTTCCAGCGGTCCTTCCCCGCCGCCGAGGTGGGCACTTATGACGACCGCACCCTGATGGACAAGGACGGCAACAAGGCGCTGCGCCTGGTGCCCTTCGCCAGCAAGGAGAATGTGCCCGACCTGTGGGCGCCGATGGGGTCGGCGATTCAATATTACCGCAAATCGCTGGCCGATTTCCGGCACGAGGCGTTCCTGACGCCCGATGCCGATCGCGTGGCGTCGTTCCGCGCGCGGCTGGCCGCGATGGGGCCGGAGAAAAAAGTCGGCCTGTGCTGGCGCTCCATGATGCTGGAGGCCAAGCGCGCCAAATATTTCTCGCCCATAGACGCCTGGGGACCGGTCCTGCAGACACCGGGCGTCACCTTCATCAATCTTCAGTATGGCGATTGCGCCGCCGAGATCGCCCGCGCCCAGGAGCTGTTCGGCGTCACCATCCACCAGATCGAAGGGCTGGACCTGCGCGACGATATCGACGGATCGGCGGCGCTGTGCGCGGCGCTGGACCTGGTGATCAGCGCCCCCACCGCCGCCGCCGCCGCCGCCGCCAGTGTGGGCGCCAAGACCTGGTTCCTCACCGCCGGGCGCAGCTGGCCGCAAATGGGAACCGACGCATATCCCTGGTACGCCGACACCCGCGTCTTCTGGCCGGAAAAATTCCGCGACTGGAACGCGCTGATGCCGGAGGTGGCGGACGAACTGGAAGTGTTCGCGTCTGACGCCGTGCGGAGGCCTTTATTCTAAGAACCCCCTCCGGTTTCAGCTTTCGCTTGCCTCCCAAGAGGTCGGCTTCGCACGCTGAAACCACCTCCCCCTTTTGGGTGCGCTACGCGCACTTAAGGGGGGAGGACGGTCTCTGGAATTCGATCCCTCAAAACTCAACCCCCTCCGGTTTCAGCTTCCGCTTGCCTCCCAAGAGGTCGGCTGCGCACGCTGAAACCACCTCCCCCTTTCATGGCGCTACGCGCCAAAGGGGGAGGAGGGTCTGTGCTGCATATCTCGTTGTCATTCCCGCGAAAGCGGGAAGCCAACTTTTGCGAGCGCCGCTAGTCGCACACCAGCGTAAAAGGCCGGCCGCGCGATTTGGGCTTCCAGCCTGCCTCGATCGCCAGCCGGACATCGTCGGCGATGCGATGGGGATCGGGGTCGGGCCGTTCGGTCTTGCCGCCGGGCATGTCCCGGAAGGGATATTCCAGAATCAGTTCGCGGTGGGCCTCGTCGGTGCGCTCCACCGACAGGCGCAGGCCGACATGGTTGCCGTCGGGGCTCCAGATCTGCTCGCTTTTCAGCGTCCAGCGCAGCGGCCAGCCCTCGACTTCCAACGTGCCACCCAGTTCGCGTTTGCGTCGTTTGGTCATGGCGGTGTCATAGCTCGGGCACCGGTGATTTTCCAAATTGGATTCCCGCTGGAGTTTACACTCCGGCCGCGCGAAGCGCGGACCGGGGTGCGGGAATGACAATTGGGACGGCTGGCCCAGACCCGCCTCCCCCTTATGCGCGTAGCGCATCCAAAGGGGGAGGTGGTTTCAGCGTGCGATGCCGACCCTTTGGGAGGCGAGCGAAAGCTGAAACCGGAGGGGGTCGAAATTACTGCTGCTGCTGCTGCTGGTGATACAGCCGCTCCGGCATCGACGGGGTGGGCATGGGCGAGGCCATCGGCCGGGTCACTCTCAGGAAATCCTCATGCCGCACCGGCGCGCTGGTCGGCTCCAGCCCCACCGCGATGGACAGTTCGCTGTCGGCCCCGCCCTTGTAGGTGCCGCGGGTGGGCGGCACATCGGCATAGTCGCGGCCCACCGCGGCGCGCACATGGCGGTCGGCCGCCGGGATATTGTTGGTGGGATCGAACCCCACCCAGCCCAGCGACGGCAGCCAGGCTTCCACCCAGGCATGGGTGGCGTCGGCGGCGCTGCGGTCGTGGGCGCCCTCGTGATAGAGATAGCCGCTGACATAGCGGCAGGGGATTTTCCATTCCCGCGCGATGGCGGTCATGATGTGGGCGAAATCCTGGCAGACGCCGCGCCGCTGTTCCAGCGCCACCTCGATGGGCGAATCCACATCCGTCACCCCCGACCGGTATTCGAAGGAATCATAGATACCGCGCTGCAGCCGGATCAGCGCCGTCAGGGGATCGCCATCCGGTTTTTCCAGATCGGCGATGCGTATGAAGGACAGCAGTTCGGGCGAGGGGCGGGCGAATTTCGACGGCTCCATCATGTCGAACTGCTCGTCATGCAGATTGACGTCGTTGTAGCGGTCCCATTCCAGGGTATCCAGCTTTTCGGGCGGCACGCGCGGCGGGCCGATTTCCACAATCGCCTGGGCCTCGATCCGGAGTTCCTCATGCTCGCGCAGCAGATTGAAGTGATAGACCGCGTTGCCCAGGTGATCGGTATAGGCATAGAGCTGGGCGCGCGGATTGGTGGAGATCTGGAAGGAGCGCAGCGTCTGCGGCCCTTCCGAACGCGGCTGCATCCGAAGCTCCATCACGCTCTCGCGCACCGGGGCGCTGTAACGGAAACGGGTAACGTGTCTTATTGAGTAAAACATTGAACCCCCAGGAAAGCACAGACCCGCCTCCCCCTTGTGCGCGAAGCGCACCCTGAGGGGGAGGTGGCTTCAACGAGCGAAGAGAGCGTAGCGACCGAGCGGAAGTTGAAGCCGGAGAGGGCAGAAAAGAAAGCCTCGAGCCGCGCATTCCGCGCGGCGACCCGCAGCATCCGCCAGCTTCCTTCCCCCTCATGGCGAAGCCATCGGAGGGGGAAGGTGGCGCAGCGAGGTGTTTGCGGAGCAAACCCGAGCTGCGACGGATGGGGGTCAAACATCAAAGCACAGTCTCCGCCCCATAGGTTATGTACGACGCATACAGGGTTTTATGGATCTGCTCGCACTGGCGCGTGATGTCGGCGATGAAGGCGGCGACGCCGCCGCTCATCAATTCATCCACCTGGCCGAAATCCACCGCCGCCTTCATGCGGCCCGCCAGCCGCTCCACCGCCGCGCGGCGGGCGGGCGGGGCGCCCGGCGCCACCCGCGCCAGCGCTTCGGTCATGCGATCCACCGAAAAGCAGA
>CALDFO010000596.1 GCA_937942205.1 uncultured Alphaproteobacteria bacterium | reverse complement strand
TCGCCTATGACAGCTATCGCCGCTTCATCCAGATGTATTCCGACGTGGTGCTGGGTGTGGATCACGCCGCTTTCGAGGAAATCCTGGACGACGAAAAGGACCAGAAGGGCGTCGAACTGGACACCGAGCTGGATGCCGAGGACCTCAAGCGCATCGCCGGTCTCTACAAGGCGCGGGTGCAGAAGGAACTGGGCAGGCCCTTCCCGGAAGATGTGCAGGAACAGCTGTGGGGCGCGATCGGCGCGGTGTTCGGCTCGTGGCACAGCCCGCGCGCCAACACCTATCGCAAGCTCAACAACATCCCGGAGGACTGGGGCACCGCCGTCAGCGTGCAGGCGATGGTGTTCGGCAATCGCGGCGACACCTCGGCCACCGGCGTGGCCTTCACCCGCGATCCGGCCACCGGCGAAAAGCTGCTCTATGGCGAATTCCTGATCAACGCCCAGGGCGAGGACGTGGTGGCGGGCATCCGCACGCCGCAGCCGATCAGCAAGCTGGTGCGCGAGCGGCTGGGCGGCAGGAAGCCCAGCATGGAAGAGGCCATGCCCCAGGCCTATGCCGAACTGTTGGCCATCGGCCAGACGCTGGAACAGCATTACCGCGACATGCAGGATGTGGAATTCACCATCCAGGAAGGCAAGCTGTTCATGCTGCAGACCCGCAGCGGCAAGCGCACCGCGGAAGCGGCGCTGAAGGCCGCCGTGGACATGGAGCGCGAGGGCCTGATCGACCGCAAAACGGCGGTGACGCGGGTGGAGCCGGAGGCGCTGAACCAGCTGCTGCATCCCACGCTCGATCCCGATGCGCCGCGCGAGCAGATCGCGGTGGGCCTGGGCGCGTCGCCCGGCGCCGCCACCGGCGAGGTCGCCTTCACGGCAGAGGATGCCGAGAAGCTGGCCGCCGACGGCAAGGACGTCATCCTGGTCCGTACCGAAACCAGCCCCGAGGACATTCACGGAATGCATGCGGCGCGCGGCATCCTGACGGCGCGCGGCGGCATGACCAGCCACGCCGCCGTGGTGGCGCGCGGCATGGGTCGCCCCTGCGTCTCCGGCGCGGGCATGTTGAAGATCGACGCGGTGCGCGGCGAGATGGTGGCGGGCGACGTCACCATCAATCGCGGCGACATCATCACCATCGACGGCGCCGCGGGTCAGGTGTTCAAGGGCCGGGTGGGCGTGCGCCAGCCGGAACTGACCGGCGATTTCGGCACCCTGATGCAGTGGGCCGATGAGGTGCGCAGCCTGAAGGTCCGCACCAATGCCGACACGCCCGGCGATGCCGCTACGGCGCGCAAGTTCGGCGCCGAAGGCATCGGCCTGTGCCGCACCGAGCATATGTTCTTCGACGGCCAGCGGATCGTGGCGGTGCGCCAGATGATCCTGGCCGACGCCGAAAGCGACCGGAAGGCGGCGCTGGACAAGCTGCTGCCCATGCAGCGCAGCGATTTCGAGGCGATCTTCAAGGAGATGGCGGGCCTGCCGGTCACCATCCGCCTGCTGGATCCGCCGCTGCATGAATTCCTGCCCCACAAGGAGGAGGAATTCGAGGAAGTGGCCGCCGCCGCGGGCACCAATGTCCGCAAGCTGCGCGCCCGCGCCATCGCCCTGCATGAATCCAATCCCATGCTGGGTCATCGCGGCTGCCGCCTGGGCATCACTTATCCTGAAATCTACGAGATGCAGGCCCGCGCCATCCTGGAAGCGGCGCTCAATGTGGAAGAAGGGGCGGTGGAAGAGGGGGGCGGCGCGCCCGTCGCGCTGGAGATCATGATCCCCCTGGTCGGCTTCAAGGCCGAACTGGATGTGCTGGCGGCCCGCATCGCCGGCGTGGCCGAAGCGATCCGCCAGGAGCGCGGCAAGGCGCCGGCCTATCTGATCGGCACCATGATCGAACTGCCGCGCGCGGCGCTGCGTGCGGGCGACATCGCGCAGACCGCGCAATTCTTCTCGTTCGGCACCAACGATCTCACCCAGACCACCAGCGGCATCAGCCGTGACGACGCCGGCATGTTCCTGAGCGACTATCTGGGCAAGAACGTGATCGCGCGCGATCCCTTTGTCTCGCTCGATGTCGAGGGCGTCGGCGAGCTGGTGCGGATTGCGGCGGAAAGAGGGCGCAAGACCCGCGAAAACCTCAAGCTCGGCATTTGCGGCGAGCATGGCGGCGATCCCGACTCGATCCGTTTCTGTCACGACTCGGGGCTGGATTATGTCTCCTGTTCGCCGTTCCGCGTGCCGGTGGCGCGTCTGGCGGCGGCGCAGGCAGCGTTGAAGAAGGCGCGCGCCGACGTTTAACCGTGTACGGACGATACAGGAAAACTCTGGATTTTTCAGGGTTAAGTGACGCGCCGTCACGTTCCTGAAAAAATTTATTTGACGATTCGTTTTTGTGGGGGCAAAAGCCCGCCACCAGGTGCTGGGAACCATTCGGAACTTTTTTGAGGACACGCGAGATCGAACAGCCTGATTGAAATAGCGACTGCGATTTGAAGAACGCCGCACACGGCATGCAAAGCGCACAGCGAATTAGACCAAGCCAGCCAGACCAGCGAAACCAAAAGCCGAAACGAGTTCAGACTGTCATGCCCAAGAAAACCCACGACGCGATTTCGCGTTCCGACCGCGTGCTTGTCGCCGCGATGGCGATCATCCTCGCCACCGCCAGCGCCGCGGTCGGCGCCTCCATGACGTATCGTCCGTCCACGGAGAAACCGGCGGCCCCGGCCGTGGTCCAGGCGGTGCAGCCCGCGGCCGCGCCCAGCGTCTCCGATGCCGTCACCAGATCGGAAGAGC
>CALDFO010000595.1 GCA_937942205.1 uncultured Alphaproteobacteria bacterium | reverse complement strand
GTGACCCGGCCCACGCTGGTGTCGCCGGTATAGACATTGCCCGCCTTGTCCCAGGCCATGTAATTGGCCTCGATGAACTGGCCGGGGCCGATGCCCGAGCCGTTGCCCACCGCGCCCAGCACATTGCCGTCCCGGTCCAGCTTGAGAAGCTGGCCGTCGCGCCCGGTGGAGACCCACAGATCGCCCTTGGGATCGAAGGCCACCGCGCACATCAGGTTGCGCATCTGGATGGTCTTCACATACTTGCCTTGCGGCGTATAGACTACCAGCCGGTATTCCTCGCGGTCGCCGATCCACAGATCGCCGTTGCGCGGGTCCACCGCGATGCCGTGGGCCATGCTGAATTTCCCCGGCCCGATCTGGTTGCCGTACCACTGGTTCAGGAACTTGCCGTTGCGGTCCAGGTGCAGGATGCGCGCCGCGCCGATCATGTTGCCGGGCTCGCGGCCGGTATCGTTGGGGCTTTCATTGCCATGCCCTTGGGCGATGAAGATATCGCCGTCGCGGCCGAAGGCGACATCCAGGGGCTGCCACAACAGGCGGCGGCCCGCCGCGTCATCCCAGTCGCCGCGCTTGCCGCGCACGCCCAGGGTCATCAGCAGCTTGCCTTGCGGGCTCAGTTTCAGCACCACCCCGCCATTGGCATCGGTGATCCAGACATTGTCGCTGGGGTCCACCTTGATGCCATGGCCTTTTTCCAGCCGCCCGATCACGGCGTCCGGCACGGTCCGGATCAGCCGGTAGTCGGGGCCGAACTGGAACAGCTGGGGCTTGCCCGGCGCGGTGCGTTGCAGGACCCAGATGTTGCCCTTGCTGTCGATGCCCACGCCGCTGGCCCCACCCCCGCCCTTGGGCAGGTCGAAGGGATAGGCAAAGCGATAGCCCATGGTCTGTTTCCATTGGACCCGTTGCAGGTCTTCGCGGGTGGGGCCGAGACGATTGTCGCACAGCGGGGACTGGCGGCAGGCCGGGACGCTGGAGGGCGGCAGGGTGGCCAGGTCCGCCCGGCAGACGCCCGACAGGCGGGCGTGGTTTTCCGTCAGGCAGGCGCGCGCCGCATACAGGCCGGAGCGCCCCTGGCAAAGCTTTTCGATATCGTCGCTGCATCCGGCCAGCACCGCGCCGCCGTCACGGCTGGGCGGCAGCACCTTGCCGCCCGGTCCCACCGGACTGCGGCCGCCGGTGTCGGGATGGGTGCCTTGCAGGAACCAGCCCGGCGCGGCGGGCGCCGCCAGCGCCGCCGGTGCGGCCATGGGCGCGGCTATGATCGTGATAAGCCACAGATGTGCGAGGAAACCGGTGCGGCGCATGGCGCATCCCTTTGTTGTCATCGTTCATAGTGCCGGTCCCGGCCCCGGCGGGCAACTCGCATGGCCGCGATGCAGCAACATGGGTGGTCAGAAAACAGGCCGTGGCGCACCGTTCCGCCGCCATGACCGACACCACCGC
>CALDFO010000594.1 GCA_937942205.1 uncultured Alphaproteobacteria bacterium | reverse complement strand
GCTGCCCTTGCCGCCGTGATGGCCGTCCTCGATATACTTCTTGGCATTGTCCCAGGCGCCGCCGCCGCTGGTCATGGAAATCGCCACGAACAGGCCGGTGACGATCACGCCCATCAGCATGGCCCCCAGCGCGTCGAAGGCCGCGGTCTTGCCCGCGATCCAGTTCACCAGGAAGAACAGCACCACCGGCGAGAAGACCGGCAGGATGGACGGCACCACCATCTCCCGGATCGCCGCCTTGGTCAGCAGGTCCACGGCGCGGGCATAGTTGGGCTTTTCGGTGCCCTGCATGATGCCCGGCATCTCGCGGAACTGCTTGCGCACCTCCTCGACCACCGCGCCGGCGGCGCGGCCCACCGCCGTCATGGCGATGCCGCCGAACAGGTAGGGCAACATGCCGCCGAAGAACAGGCCGACCACCACCCAGGGATTGGACAGGCTGAAGGTCGGCTGCGCCAGATCGGCGAAGAAGCCCACGCCCTGCGCCGCGAAATAGCGCAGATCCTCGGTATAGGCCGCGAACAGCACCAGCGCGCCCAGGCCCGCCGAACCGATGGCATAGCCCTTGGTGACGGCCTTGGTGGTGTTGCCCACCGCGTCCAGCGCATCGGTGGTCTTGCGGACATCGCCTTCAAGACCGCTCATCTCCGCGATGCCGCCGGCATTGTCGGTGACCGGGCCGAAGGCGTCCAGCGCCACGATCATCCCCGCCAGCGACAGCATGGTGGAAACCGCGATGGCGATTCCGAACAGCCCCGCCAGCAGATAGGTGACGATGATCCCGGCGCAGATCACCAGCGCGGGCAGCGCGGTGGCTTCCATCGAAACCGCCAGGCCCTGGATCACATTGGTGCCGTGGCCGGTGACCGAGGATTTGGCGATCTCCTTCACCGGGCGGAAGTTGGTGCCGGTATAATATTCGGTGATCCAGATCAGCAGGCCGGTGACGGCCAGGCCGACCACGCCGCACAGGAACAGGGTCTGGCCGGTGAAGCTGATCGCCCCCTCGCCCGCGCCGATCGTCATCACCGTGTCCATGCCGCCCAGCATGGCGCTGGTCAGCGGCCACAGCCCCACCAGCGACAGCAGCACCGTGGCGACCACGCCCTTGTAGAGCGCGCCCATGATGTTGCCCGACGAGCCCAGCCGCACGAAGAAGGTGCCGATGATCGAGGTGACGATGGACAGGCCCGCGATGGCCAGCGGATAGAGCATCAGCGCCAGCTTTTCGGCGCCCGTGAAGTAGATCGAGGCCAGCACCATGGTGGCCACGGTGGTCACGGCGAAGGTCTCGAACAGGTCGGCCGCCATGCCGGCGCAGTCGCCGACATTGTCGCCCACATTGTCGGCGATGGTGGCGGGATTGCGCGGGTCATCCTCGGGGATTCCGGCTTCCACCTTGCCCACCATGTCGCCGCCCACATCGGCGCCCTTGGTGAAGATGCCGCCGCCCAGGCGTGCGAAGATCGAGATCAGCGACGCGCCGAAGCCCAGGCCGACCAGCGAATCCACCACGATGCGGCTGTCCGCCGCGTTGCCCAGATCCAGCCCCAGGATGCAGGTGAGGAAAGCGAAGTAACCGGCGACCGCCAGCAGGCCCAGCCCCACCACCAGCATGCCGGTGACCGCGCCCGCGCGGAACGCCACCGACAGGCCCGCCGCCAGGCCGCTGCGCGCGGCTTCGGCGGTGCGGACATTCGCGCGCACCGAGACATACATGCCGACATAGCCGGCCAGCCCCGACAGGGCCGCGCCGATCAGGAAGCCCAGCGCCACCTGCCAGCCCAGCAGCAGCGCGAAGAGGAAGATCACCGCGCCGACGATGGCGATGGTCGTGTATTGCCGGTTGAGATAGGCCGCCGCGCCTTCCTGGATGGCGGCCGCGATCTCCTGCATGCGGGCGTTGCCCGGCGAGAGCGCCAGCACGGAGCGGATGGTCAAGGCGCCATAGGCGAGCGCAAGCACGCCACAGGCGAGAATAACGATGATGCTGTTCATGGCTTCCCCAAAAGAATGTTATGCGGGTCGGAGAAACCGTTTCCATGGGAGCGGCATCGCCGATCCCCATGGCCGGGCGCCGC
>CALDFO010000593.1 GCA_937942205.1 uncultured Alphaproteobacteria bacterium | reverse complement strand
TCGAGAACGAGCGGCGGACCTACAAATGCTTCGGCTGCGGCAAGGGCGGCGACTGTTTCCGCTGGCTGACCGAGACCGAAGGGCTGAGCTTTCCCGAGGCGGTGGAGAAGCTGGCGGCGGAAGCGGGCGTGGAATTGCCCAAATGGTCGCCCGAGGACGAAGCCCGCGAGCAGAAGAAGAAATCGCTCTACGATGTGGTGGAACTGGCGGCGGCTTTCTATCAGGACCAGTTGCTGGGACCGGGCGGGCGCGAGGCGCGCGACTATCTCAAAGGGCGCGGGCTGGATGGTGCGGCGGCGAAGCAGTTCCGCCTGGGGTATGCGCCGTCCGGCAGCAATAGCCTGATCGCCCATCTGACGGCGCACAATGTCACCCAGGACGACATGATCGCGGCGGGGCTTGCAAGACCTGCCGAAGACGGCCGCCCGATGCGCGACTTCTTCTTCAACCGGGTGATGTTCACCATCACCGACGGGCGCGGCCGCCCCATCGCCTTCGGCGGCCGGGCGCTGGAGGCCGACGCCAAGCCCAAATACATAAATACCGGCGAGACCGCGCTGTTTTCCAAGGGCGCCCAGCTTTACAATTTCGCCACCGCCCGCGCCGCCGCCATCAGGTGCGGCACCATCATCCTGGCCGAAGGCTATATGGATGTGATCGCGCTGGTGCGGGCCGGTTTCGCCCATGCCGTCGCGCCGCTGGGCACGGCGCTGACCGAGGACCAGTTGCAGCTTTTGTGGCGCACCGCCCCCGAGCCCATCCTGGCCTTTGACGGCGACGCGGCGGGCCTGAAGGCGGCGCACCGGGCCGCGCATCTGGCTCTGCCGCATCTGAAGGCGGGTCACAGCCTGCGCTTTGCCTTCCTGCCCTCGGGCGAGGACCCAGACAGCTTCATCGCCCAGAACGGCGCGGGCGCCATGCGTGTGCTGCTGGAAACCGCCCTGCCGCTGTCGCGGCTGCTGTGGCGCACCGAGACCGAGGGCAAGGACCTGTCCACTCCCGAGCGCCGCGCCGGGCTGGAGCACAATCTGCGCGAGATCGTGGCCCGGATCACCGACGCCAAGGTGGCCGATTATTACCGGCGCGGCTTCGACGAGCTGGTGTTCGAGAATTTCAAGAAGCGCGCCCCTGGCCCGGCCCGGAGCCCGGCGGGCCGCTCTCCTGCCAGTGGCCGGGGCGGCGGTAAATTCCGCGACGGTTTGCGCCCCCGGCCCCAGCCGGGCAGCCCGGAGGCGGTTTCCGCCAGTGTCCAGTCCAGCGCCCTGGTCCGGTCGGGGGTGCAGGGGGCCCGCCATGCCAAGGAACTGGAATTGGGCCGCCTTCTGGTTGAATCGCCGGATTTGGCACTCGCGGAAGGAGAAATGCTGGCGATTCTGGAGGTCCAGGACCCTTCGCTTGACAGGCTGCGCCACGAACTTCTAAACCTCGCCGCTTCCGGCTCCAGCCTTGAAAAAGCTGGGGTTCAAACCCATTTCACGCGTACGGGAATGGCCGACTTGCTCGCACGGTTCGCGGGCCCGCCGGTCGAAGACGCCCACGCCAGTTTCCAGCGCGCCGTATCCGATTTGCGCGAACTGACGGGGCACCAGAATGATGCACGGCGCCTGCTGCAACGGCGCAAGGCCCTGTCCGAACGGCCCGACGATGGACGCGGCAACATCTGAAGGTAGTTGAACAGAGTGACCAAGGCCTCTCAGTCCAAAAAACCGGCGAAGCCCGTGAAGAAGCCCGCAGCCAAGGCCGCTGCTTCCAAGCCCGCCCCTGCCAGGAAAGCGCCGGTCAAGGCGGCCGCCAAGCCGGCCAAGCCTGCGGCCCGGCCGCTCAAGGCGGCCAAGCCCGCCCCCGCCAAGCCCGTGTCGGCCAAGAAGGCGCCGGTCAAGGCCGCCGCCAAGCCCGTCAAGCCGGAGAAACCCGTCAAGGCCGCGGCCAGGGCCGCCGTCAAGGACGAGCCCAAGCTGAAGGGCAAGCCGGCCCAGGAGGCGAAGAAAGCCGCCGCCGCCGTCCAGACCAAGAAGGACGCCAAGGCCAGCGTGCCGCTGCCGGTGGCCAAGCCGGGCGTCAAGGTGCCGGGCAAGAAGCCGGGCGAGAACGAGACGCCGGGCGACGCGGATTCGCCGCTGCTGGACATGTCGGATGTCGGCGTCCGCAAGATGATCGCCAAGGCCAAGGCCCGCGGCTATGTCACCTATGACGAACTGAACAAGGTGCTGCCGTCGGACAAGACCTCGTCCGAGCAGATCGAAGACACCATGGCGATGCTCAATGAAATGGGCATCAACGTCATCGAGAGCGAGGAAGCCGAGGAAGGCGAGGAGGGCGGCGCCCTGGTCGCCGCCGAGGGCGGCAAGGCGCTCGCCACCACCCAGAAATCCGGCGAACAGTATGACCGCACCGACGATCCGGTGCGCATGTATCTGCGCGAGATGGGCTCGGTCGAGCTGCTCTCGCGCGAGGGCGAAATCGCCATCGCCAAGCGCATCGAGGCCGGGCGCGAGCTGATGATCGGCGCCCTGTGCGAAAGCCCGCTGACCTTCGAGGCGCTGACCGTCTGGCGCGACGAACTCAACGAAGGCAAGGTGCTGCTGCGCGACATCATCGACCTGGAAGCCATGTATGGCGCCGGTCCCGATGGCCAGCCCGCGCCGGTGCCGCCGCCGGTCGGCCCCGACGGCAAGCCGCTGGAAAGCGCGCCCGCCGAATTCAAGAAGCCCGAAGCGCCCAAGCCCGAGGCTCCGAAGCCCGCGCCTGCGCCCAAGCCCGCGCCCAAGGCCGATGGCGAAGACGGCGAGGGCGGCGAAGCCGCCGCCCAGGGCGAGGCCCAGGACGGCGATGATTTCGACGATGAGGGCAACCTGCCCTTGTCGGCGATGGAAGCGGCGCTCAAGCCGCAGGTGCTGGCCTCGCTGGACGCCATCGCCAATCTCTACAAGAAGCTGGGCAAGCTGCAGGACGCCTCGGTCGAGGCGGCGCTGTCCGCCGAAGACCTCTCCACCGGCCAGGAACGGCGCTTCAAGAAGCTGCGCAACGAGACCATGGACCTGGTCAAGTCGCTCAAGCTCAACAACAACCGCATCGAAGCGCTGGTCGATCAGATGTACGGCATTAACAAGCGCCTGGTCGGGCTGGAGGGCAAGCTGTTGCGGCTGGCCGAAAGCCATGGCGTGGACCGTGCCGAGTTCCTGAAACAGTATTTCGGCAACGAGCTGGACCCCAACTGGGCCCGCCGCGTCGGCCGCCTGACCGGCCTGGGCTGGCACGATTTCGTCACCGACGAGCGCGACAAGATCAAGGCGCTGCGCGACGACATCCAGCAACTCGCCACCGAGACCCGCCAGTCGGTGTCGGAATTCCGCCGCAACGTCCAGACGGTGCAGAAGGGCGAGCGCGAATCCGGCGTGGCCAAGAAGGAGATGATCGAGGCGAATCTGCGCCTGGTGATCTCCATCGCCAAGAAATACACCAATCGCGGCCTGCAATTCCTGGATCTGATCCAGGAAGGCAATATCGGCCTGATGAAGGCGGTGGACAAGTTCGAGTACCGGCGCGGCTACAAGTTCAGCACCTATGCGACCTGGTGGATTCGCCAGGCCATCACCCGCTCGATCGCCGACCAGGCCCGCACCATCCGTATTCCGGTGCACATGATCGAAACGATCAACAAGCTGGTCCGCACCAGCCGCCAGATGCTGCATGAGATCGGCCGCGAGCCGACCCCCGAAGAGCTGGCCGAGCGCCTGGCCATGCCGCTGGAGAAGGTGCGCAAGGTCCTGAAGATCGCCAAGGAGCCGATCAGCCTCGAGACGCCGATCGGCGACGAGGAAGACAGCCA
>CALDFO010000592.1 GCA_937942205.1 uncultured Alphaproteobacteria bacterium | reverse complement strand
CCCCCGCCGCAAGGTCGGCACAGGGACCGGGCCGGGAATCCAGCAGATTGCCGCCGCCCAGCAGCGGATCAGGCGGCGTGGGGCGCGAAATCGGGCCGGCAGCGGATACGCTCGCCCCTGCCAGCAGAAGAAGCAGCAGTGTCGCGACATTTAATTGCGTACGTTGCATTGCGATACCTTGATTATGTCGTGACAGCGCGCGCCAAAAACAGTATCAAACGAACCATAAAAGAACGTTGACCGCTCAGAACGGCCAAGTTCGGGGAGAATTTATCCAAGGTTTGAAGGCCGGAAGCCCAGCTTCCGGCTTTTTTCTTTAGACCTCACTGGCCTTCGCACGCTCGAGAAGGCTGGGGCTGCGCGATGGGGGATATGGCAATGCTCGACCGCCTGTTCGGCCTGACGGCCAATGGCGTCACGCCCAGAAGCGAGATCGTGGCCGGGACCACCATCTTCTTCACCATGGCCTATATCCTGTTCGTCAATCCGCAGATCCTGTCGGCGGCGGGCATGGACCGGGGCGCGGTCTTCATGGCCACCGCTTTGTCGGCGGCGCTGGCGACCGCCGCGATGGGCCTTGTCGCCAACCTGCCCATCGCCCTGGCCCCCGGCATGGGCCAGAACGCCTTTTTCGCCTTCACCGTGGTGCCGCTGCTGGCGGGCGACTGGCGGCTGGCGCTGGGCTGCGTGTTCGTGTCCGGCCTGTTGTTCGTGGCCCTGTCCGCCAGCCCGGCGCGCGAATGGCTGGTCAACGCCATTCCCCAAAGCCAGAAGCGGGCAATCGGCGCAGGCATCGGCTTCTTCCTGGCCCTGATCGGCTTTCAGGGCGCGGGCTGGGTGGTGGACAGTCCCGCCACCCTGCTGCAGCCCGGCAGGCTGTCGGACCCCAAGGCGCTGATCGCGGCGCTGGGCCTGGTGGTGATGGCGGCGCTGTGGGTGCGCGGGGTCACCGGCGCGGTGCTGATCGGCATCCTGACCGCCACGGGGGCGGCGCTGGCGCTGGGTCTTGTGCCCCTGCCCGCGTTGACCGCGCCCATGCCCTCCATCCTGCCGACATTGGGCCAGCTTCATTTTTCCGGCGCGGCCGCAACTTCCATCTCTGGCAGCGTATTGGCCAGCGTGATCCTGGTCTTCCTGCTGCTGAACCTGCTGGACGCTTCGGGCACGCTGACCGCCGTGGGCCACCGCGCCGGGCTGATGACGGATGGCCGCTTGCGGAACGCCCGTAAGGCGCTGCTGACCGATGCGGGCGGCACCGTGCTGGGATCGGTGCTGGGAACATCGCCCGTCACCGCCTATATCGAAAGCGCGGCGGGCCAGGATAGTTCAGGCAGGGGCGCCCGCACCGGGCTGGCCGCCGTCACCGTGGCGCTGCTGTTCCTGGCCGCGCTGCTGTTCGCGCCACTGGCGGGGGCGGTGCCTGCCTATGCCACCGCGCCCGCCCTGATTTTCGTGGCGGCGCTGTTCATGGCCGACCTGAAAGACGTGGCGTGGGACGACATGACCGAGGCGCTGCCCGCGCTGGTCACGGCGCTGGCCATTCCCTTCACCTTTTCCATCGCCGAAGGCATCGGCATGGGCTTCATCGCCTATGCCGCGGTCAAGACCCTGGCGGGACGCTGGAAAGAGGTTGGCGCGGGCGTGGCGGTGATCGCGCTGGCCTTCGCCGCGAAAGTGACGCTGGGCGTCTAAAGCTCCAGCCAGCCGAAACCGATAACGGCATAGAACACCGCCCACAGCACCAGGGCGATGCCGGTGGCCCAGAGCATCTTCTTCTTCAGCATGGGATTGAGCGGCGCGCCGGTTTCCGGATCGCGCTCCGATCCCAGCCCCACCGGCAGCAGGCAGAACAGCACCAGGAACCAGATCACCGCATAGGCGCTGAAGATCACGACATAGTGAAGGCCCGCGGCCACCGATGCGTCGCTCATGTCAGACCTCCGTCACCAAGACCCGCGTCATCGGCTTTTTCCCCCAGGCATCATGCGCGGCGCGGCGCGCGGCGCGGCGCACCGTTTCGGCCAGTTCATCGGGATCGCTGCGCCTGAGGTTGGCGGTGGCCTGCTCCACCGCCTTCAGCACCGCTTCGGCCACCGGTTCGGGCATCCCCTCGCCCAGCACATTGGGCGCGCCGGCGAGGCGGCCCTTGGCGTCGAGCACCAGCGACACCACCAGCAGGCCCGCGAAACCCATGGCACGGCGATCCTTGGCCAGCCCCTCACCCTCGGCCACCAGCACCCGGCCGTCCAGATGCACGCGGCCCGACGGCACTTCGTCGATCAGTTCGGCCCGGCCCGGCGCCAGCCGGAACAGCTGGCCGTTCTCCGGCACCAGCGCCTGCGGCACCTGAAGCTCGCGCGCCAGCCGGGCATGGGCCACCTGGTGGCGCATCTCGCCATGTACCGGCACCGCGACCTTGGGCCGGATCCAGCGATACATCTGCGCCAGTTCCTCGCGGCAGGGATGGCCGCTGACATGAACGAAATGATCCTCCGCCGTCAGCAGGTTCACGCCCCGCGCCGCCAGCTGGTTGTGCATTGCGAAGATCGCCAGCTCGTTGCCGGGAATGACCCGGCTGGAAAAGATCACCGTATCGCCTTCGGCCAGATGCACATGGGGATGGCTGTCATTGGCGATGCGGGCCAGCGCGGCGCGCGGCTCGCCCTGGCTGCCGGTGCACAGATACAGCACCTTGCGGGGCGGCAGATCGGCCGCCTCGGTCTCGTCCAGGATGGGCGGGAAGTCCTTGAGATAGCCGCACTCGCGCGCCGCCGACACCATCTTCTGCATGGAGCGGCCGACCAGCGCGATATGGCGGCCATGCGCCCGGGCGGCGCGGGCGACCGTATCCAGCCGCGCCACGTTGGAGGCAAAGCCGGTGACCGCGACACGGCCGGTCAGGGTGCCGACCAGATCGGTCAGGCTTTCGCGCACCTGCGCCTCCGAGCCGGAACTGCCGGGCACCAGCGCGTTGGTGGAATCGCAGACCAGCGCCAGCACGCCTTCGTCGCCGAGTTTTTCCAGCCGCGCGACATCGGTTTCCTCGCCCAGCAGCGGGTCGGGGTCGATCTTCCAGTCGCCGGTATGGGCCACCGTGCCCAGCGGGGTGCGGATCGCCAGCAGGTTGGGCTCGAGGATGGAATGGGTGATGGAAATGAAGTCCAGCGTGAACGGCCCCAGCGCCAGGCTGCCGCCGACCGGCACCTGCTTGACCTGCAGCCGCGACGACAGGCCCGCCTCGTCCAGCTTGCCGGCGATCAGCCGCGCCGTGAAGGGCGTGGCATAGACGGGGCAACGCAGGATGGGCCACAGATGTGCGATGGCGCCGATGTGATCCTCATGGGCATGGGTGGCGATGATGCCCAGGATATTCTCACGCTGTTCGGCCAGATAGCGCACATCGGGCATCAGCACATCCACGCCGGGCAAGGCGCCCTCGCGCCCGAACAGCACGCCGCAATCCACGATGATCCACTGGCGGTCGCCTTCCGGCCCGAAGCCATAGGCGTTGAAATTCATGCCGATCTCGCCCGAGCCGCCAAGCGGCAGGAACACCAGTTCGTCCCGTGGCGAAAAGCGGTCCATCTATTTGCGCGTGTTGCGGGCGTGGATCAGCATCAATCCGCGCATGGTGAGGTCGGGATCGACATGCTCGATCGCCGGAATATCGGGACGGAACAGGTGCGCCAACCCGCCGGTCGCCACCACGGTCATGGGCCTGCCGTATTCGGCCTTGATGCGGCCGATCAGACCGTCGATCAGGCCGACATAGCCCCAATAGACGCCCGACTGCATGGCCGGCACGGTGTCGCGCCCGATCACCGTCTGGGCGCGGTGGATGGCGACGCGGGGCAGCAGCGCCGCGGCCTGATGCAGCGCCTCGATGGACAGGTTGGCGCCCGGCGCGATCACGCTGCCGTCAAAGTCGCCATTCTCGGCCACGATGTCGAAATTGGTGGCGGTGCCGAAATCCACCACGATCACCGCGCCCTTGTAACGGTCATGCGCGGCCACCGCGTTGCAGAGGCGGTCGGCGCCCACGCTGGCGGGGCGATCGGCCCTGATGCCGATGCCCAGTTCCACGGCGGGATCCTTCACCACCAGCGGCTCGCATTTCAGATACTGGCGGCACAGCGCCCGCAGATCGAACAGCAGCGCCGGCACCACCGTGGCGATGATCGCCTGATCGAGGTCGTGGAAGGTCAGCCCTTCCAGCGCCAGCAACTGACTCAGCCAGACGGCATGTTCGTCGGCGGTGCGGCTGACCTGGGTGACGGCGCGCCACTGGGCGCGCATCGCCGGGCCGTCATACAGCGCGAAGACGATATTGGTGTTGCCGGCGTCTATGGCGAGCAGCATCAGAAATAAACCTCTCCGGCGGTGATGGCGCGGGTATGGCCCTGCTCGTCCAGCAGCAGCGCCCCGTCCGGTCCCAGCCCGACGAACAGGCCGTGCCGTTCCCCGTGCGGCAGCCGCGCATGGATCGGCCCGCCCAGCCCTTCGGCCCGCGCCAGCCAGGCCGCCCGCAAGGGTTCAAAACCATCTGTCATCCAGACATCATACCAGTGGGCGAAGCGGGCCGCGATGCTCGTCAGCGCCTGGTCAGGCGTGCACCGCACGCCCAGCGCCGCCAGCGATGTGGCGGGAAACGCCATGCCGTCCGGCGCGGCGGCGAGGTTGACGCCGATGCCGACGGCCAGCCAGTCGCCGTTGCTCTTGTCCTGCCCCGCCTCCAGCAGGATGCCCGACAGCTTGCGCCCGTCCACCAGCACATCGTTGGGCCATTTGACCGTGACGGCGTGACCGGGCGCGGCTTCCGCCGCCATGTCGGCCACGGCCAGCGCGGCGGCGAAGGACAGTTGCGCCGGACCGGCGGCGGTCTTTACGGGGCGCAACAGCAAGGTGGCGGCGAGATTGCCGTCCAATGTCTCCCAGACGCGGCCGCGGCGGCCACGCCCCGCGGTCTGGCGCGTGGCGGTGATCCAGACCGGCCCGCCCGCGCCCGCTTCGGCCAGGCGGCGCGCCTGGCTGTTGGTGGAATCCAGTTCCGCGTGCCGTTGCAGCGCATAGCCGCGCGGCCAGCCTGTCAAGGCAGCAGCGCCTTGGCGGCCGCGTCGGCGGCGGTGATGACCGGCGAGGCGGCGACGATGAACAGCAGCGCCACGGCGGCGGACAGACCCAGGATCGCCTTGGAGCCGAAGCCTTCCACCCCGTCAAAGGGCGCCGCGGGCTCGTCGAAGTACATGATCTTCACCAGCCGCAGGTAGTAGACCAGGCCGATGGCGCTGGCCAGAACGCCCAGCACGGCGGGCGCCACCAGCCCCGCCTCGATGGCGGCGAGGAAGACATAGAACTTGCCGAAGAACCCGGCCAAGGG
Source organism: uncultured Alphaproteobacteria bacterium (assembly GCA_937942205.1). Taxonomy (GTDB): domain Bacteria; phylum Pseudomonadota; class Alphaproteobacteria; order Micropepsales; family Micropepsaceae; genus Rhizomicrobium. The sequence continues at coordinate 3,093 of CALDFO010000592.1, read as the reverse complement.
CGGCACCCCCGCCAGGCTGAAGAACAGCAGGGCAAAGACCAGCGCCAGCACCGGCTGGGTGCGGGCCAGGCCCGCCAGGTCGGCGATGGTTTCCACCGCCTCGCCCTTGCGGCGCATCGCCTGGATGGCGGCGAACACGCCCAGAGTGGTGAAGACATAGATCGCCAGATAGATCAGCACGCCGCGCGCGCCCAGTGCGGTGCCCGCCGCCAACCCCAGCAGGGCATAACCCATATGGCCGATGGAACTGTAGGCCATCAGACGCTTGATGTTGGTCTGGCCGATGGCGGCGACCGCGCCCAGGATCATGGACAGCACCGAGATGAAGACGACGATCTGCCGCCACTGGTGGATCAGGTCGGGAAACGGCGCCAGGATCGCGCGCAGGAACAGGCACAGCGCCGCCACCTTGGCGGCGCTGGCGAAATAGGCGGTGATCGGGGTGGGCGCGCCTTCATAGACGTCGGGCGTCCACATATGGAAGGGAACGGCGCTGACCTTGAAGGCCAGGCCCGCGATCAGGAAGACGATGCCGAAGATCACGCCCAGCGCCGCGCCGCCCCCGGCGGTGACGGTGGCGATGGCGGCGAAGCTGGTCGAACCGGTAAAGCCGTAGATCAGCGAAATGCCATAGAGCAACATGCCGGACGACAGCGCGCCCAGCACGAAATACTTCAGCCCCGCCTCGGTCGAGCGCAGATGGTCGCGGTTGAAGGACGCCAGCACATAGAGCGACAGCGATTGCAGTTCCAGCCCCATATAGAGCGACAGATAGCTGGCCGACGACACCATCAGCATCATGCCCAGGGTGGCGATCAGCATCAGCACCGGCAACTCGAAGCGCGCCAGCTTGATGCGGGCGAAGAACTCCTCCGCCAGCAGGATGGACAGGGCCGCGCCCAGCAGGATCAGCACCTTGGCGAAACGGGCGAACCCGTCGGAGACGAAGGCGTCATGGAACGCCACCGCGTCGGAACCGGTCACCACCGCAACGCCGGAGGCCGCCACCAGGCCGATGGCGCCCCAGGAAATCACGGGCCCGGTCTTGTCGCCGCCGATCGCGCCCGTCAGCAGCAGCGCCATGGCGCCGATCGCCAGGATCAGTTCGGGCAGAAGAACCAGCAGGTCAGCCTGAAACGTCACTGTGCGGTTCCCTTCTGCACGGCGGCGACGTGGCGCGCCTTGTCGGTGGCCAGCGCGGTCTTGTGATCCTGGATCAGCTTGGCGACGGCGGGCGTTGTTACGTCGAACACCGGCTTGGGATAGACGCCCAAGGCGATGGTGATAACGACCAGCGGCGCCAGCAGCGCGACTTCGCGTGCCGACAGGTCCTGGATGGTCTGGAGCGACGGCTTGACCAGCGCCCCGAAGACGATGCGGCGATACAGGAACAGCGCATAGGCCGCCGACAGGATCACGCCGGTGGCGGCGAAGATGGCGATCCAGCTGTTATGGACGAAGGCGCCCAGCATGGTGAGGAATTCGCCGACAAAGCCCGATGTGCCCGGCAGGCCGACATTGGCCATGGTGAAGACCATGAAGAAGGCGGCATAGAGCGGCATCCGGTTCACCAGCCCGCCATAGGCGTCGATCTCGCGGGTGTGCAGGCGGTCATAGACCACGCCGACGCAAAGGAAGAGCGCGCCCGACACCACGCCGTGGCTGAGCATCTGAAAGATGCCGCCTTCCACGCCCTGATGGTTGACCGTGAAGATGCCCATGGTGACGAAACCCATATGGGCCACCGAGGAATAGGCGATCAGCTTCTTCATGTCCTCCTGGGCCAGCGCCACCAGCGAGGTGTAGATGATGGCGACCACGCTCAGGGTAAAGACCAGCGGCGCGAACAGTTCGGTGGCGCTGGGGAACATGGGCAACGAGAAACGCAGGAAGCCGTAGCCACCCATCTTGAGCAGGATGCCCGCCAGGATGACGGAACCGGCGGTGGGCGCCTCGACATGCGCGTCGGGCAGCCAGGTATGCACCGGCCACATCGGCATCTTGACCGCGAAGCTGGCGAAGAAGGCCAGCCACAGCCACATCTGCATCCCCGGCGGGAAGCTGGGATTGTCCAGCAGCGCCACGATGTCGGTGGTGCCCGCATACCAGTACATGCTCATGATCGCGAGCAGCATCAGCACCGAGCCGACAAAGGTATAGAGGAAGAACTTGAAGCTGGCATAGACGCGCCGCTTGCCGCCCCAGATGCCGATGATCAGGAACATCGGGATCAGGCCCGCCTCGAACAGAACGTAGAACAGCACCAGGTCCAGGGCGCAGAACACGCCGATCATCATGGTCTCCAGGACCAGGAAGGCGATCATGTATTCCGGCACGCGGTTCTCGATGCTCTCCCACGAAGCGGCGATGCAGAAGGGCATCAATCCAGCGGTCAGAACGACAAAGAGCATGGAGATGCCGTCCACCCCCAGATGGTAGGAGATGCCGCCGCCCAGCCAGTCCAGCTTTTCGACCATCTGGAAACCGGGATTGGCGTTGTCGAACCCGGCCCACATCACCAGCGACAGGGCGAAAACGACGATGGTGGTGCCCAGCGCGATCCAGCGCGCGCTGACGGCTTCGGGCCGGACTAGGATGGCCAGCGCGCCCAACAGCGGCACGAAGGTGCAGAGAGACAGGATCGGAAGACTCACAGCCCACCTCCCGACACCATGAACCAGGTGGCCAGCGCCACCACGCCCAGCAGCATCGCCAGCGCATAATGATAGATATATCCGGTCTGCAGCCGCACCGCGCCGCGCGTCGCGTCCAGCACGCGGGCGGCGATGCCGTCCGGCCCCAGCCCGTCGATCACGGTGCCGTCGCCGCGCTTCCACAGGAAGCGGCCCAGCCGGAGCGCCGGACGCACGAACAGGAAGTCATACAGCTCGTCGAAATACCATTTGTTGTAGAGGAACAGATACAGCATCCCCCGGCGGGCCTGGATCGCGGCGGTCAGGGCCGGATGCAGGATGTAATAGTAATAGGCCACCAGGAAGCCGATGACGGTGACCGCCAGCGGGCCGAACTCCACCCACAGCGGCAGATGGCCTTCTTCGCCATGCGCCAGCACCAGCGAGCCGCGCCAGAATT
>CALDFO010000591.1 GCA_937942205.1 uncultured Alphaproteobacteria bacterium | reverse complement strand
CCGCCGATGGCGCGGCGATCACCGCGGGCTATGCCTTCGACTGCGCCGTGCGCTTCGACAGCGACGCGCTGGCGGTCAACCTGGCCACCTTCACGGCGGGTGAGATTCCCGCCATCGCGCTGATCGAGGTGCTGTCGTGAAAATACTGCCCGACGGGATGCAGGCGCATCTGGACGGCGGCGCCACCACCTTGTGCTGGTGCTGGCGGCTGACGCGCGGCGACGGCCTGGTGCAGGGGTTCACCGACCATGACCGGCCGCTGGCCTTTGACGGCGTGACCTATCAGGCGGCCAGCGGCTTTACCGCCAGCGAGGTTCAGTCCGCGCTGGGCCTGGCGGTGGACAATCTGTCCCTGGCGGGGGCGCTGTCGGCGGCCTCGCTGAACGAGGACGATCTGGCGGCGGGCCGCTATGATAATGCCGCCATCGCCATCTGGCGCGTCAACTGGCGCGATGTGCGCCAGCGCGTGCTGATGCGCAGCGGCACGCTGGGCGAGGTGACGCGCAGCGGCAGGAGTTTTCAGGCCGAGATTCGCGGCCTGGCCCAGGCGCTGAATCAGCCGGTGGGCCGGGTGTTCGGGCATCTGTGCGATGCCGAGCTGGGTGATGTCCGCTGCGGGCTGGCCGTGACGGCACAGGCAGGGACTGTGACGGCGGCCACGGACGCGCGGCGTTTCGCGGCTGATGGACTGGACGGTTTCACGGCGGGCGATCTTGCCGGCGGGCGTCTGGTCTTTACCGCGGGCGGCAATGCGGGCCTTGCGATGGAAGTGAAGGCGCATGTCCGCAGCAGCGGCGTCACCCATATCGAATTGTGGCAGGCGATGCCCGAAGCCGTGCAGCCCGGCGACGAGTTTCTGGTGACGCCCGGCTGCGACAAGCAGTTTTCCACCTGCCGGGCGCGCTTCGGCAATGCCGTGAACTTTCGCGGTTTTCCCTTCATGCCCGGCAACGACACGGTGCTGGCGGTGCCGGGCCCCGGACAGGTGCTGGATGGCGGCAGCCGCCATGGCAACTGAGATCGTGGCGGCGGCGCGCGGCTGGATCGGCACGCCCTATCTGCACCAGGCCAGCCTGAAGGGTGTGGGCTGCGATTGCCTGGGCCTGTTGCGCGGCGTGTGGCGCGAACTGCGCGGCGATGAGCCTGAAGCGGTGCCGCCCTATGCGCCCGACTGGGCCGAAGGCGGCGATGCCGAGCCGCTGCGCGACGCACTGGCGCGGCATCTGTCGCCGGTGGCGGCGGCGGACGGCACGCCCGGCGATGTGGTGCTGTTCCGCATGGGGCGCGGCGGGCCCGCCAAACATTGCGGCATCCTGGCCGCGCGGGACGGCCTGCCGACTTTGATCCATGCCCGCCAGAACCGGCGGGTCTGCGAGGAACCCTTCTCGGCCTTCTGGCGCGCGCGCCTGGCCTTCACTTTCCGGGTCTGACTTATGGCATCGCTTGTATTGGGCGTGGCCGGCTCCGCGCTGGGCGGCGCCTTGCTGGGCGGCGGCGTCTCGCTGCTGGGTATGGGCATCACCGGCGCGCAGATCGGCGGCGCAATCGGCGCGCTGGCGGGCGCGGCGCTGGATTCGGCGCTGACCCCGGGCCGCGAGATCGCGCGCACGAGCCCGCGCCTGTCGGACATCAACATCCAGGCTTCGACCGAAGGCGCGCCGGTCCCGCGCGTCTTCGGTCGGATGCGCCTGGCCGGGCAGGTGATCTGGGCCAGCCGCTACCGCGAAACCGCGACCACCACCAAGGTCAGCAGCGGCGGCAAGGGCGGGCCCAGCGTCACCACCAGCCAGACCGACTACAGCTATTCGATTTCCTTCGCGGTGGGGCTGTGCGCCGGACCGGCCACGCGGTTGGGCCGCGTCTGGGCCAATGGTGCGCTCTTGGACCTGTCGCAGGTTACTTTGCGCTTTCATCACGGCGGCGAGGACCAGGCCGCCGATCCCCTGATCGCCGCCATCGACGGCGACGTGCCGGGCTTTCGCGGGCTTTGCTATGTGGTGTTCGAGGATCTGCCGCTGGCCGCCTTCGGCAACCGCATCCCGCAATTGCAGTTCGAGGTCTGGCGCGGCCTGGCCGACACCAATCCGGACAGTCTGGAGAACCGGCTGGGCGCGGTGGCGCTGATCCCCGGCGCGGGCGAGTTCGTCTATGCCGATGCGCCGGTCTTCGCCGATGACGGCTATGGCGGCGGCACGGCGCTGAATGTGCATGGCGCGGGCGGCGAGACCGACCTGATCGCCGCGCTGGACGATCTGGCGGCGACGGCGCCCAACCTGGGCGCGGTGTCGCTGGTGGTGGGTTGGTTCGGCGATGACCTGCGCGCGGGCAATATCCGCATCCGTCCCGGCGTGGAGGATGCGCTCAAGACCACCTATCCGCTGGAATGGTCGGTGAACGGCGTGGCCCGCGCCGAGGCCCATGCCGTCAGCCGCATCGAGGACCGCCCCGCCTATGGCGGCACGCCGTCCGACGCCAGCATCGTGCAGGCCATCGCCGCGCTGAAGGCGCGGGGCCTGCGGGTGTTGTTCAATCCCTTTCTGTTCATGGATGTGGCGGCGGACAATGCGCTGCCCGATCCGGCGACCGGCGCAGGCCACCAGCCGCCCTATCCCTGGCGCGGGCGCATCACCTGCCTGGCGGCGGACGATGGCGCGCCCGCGGCGGCGGCGCAGGTGGCGCATTTCTTCGGCACGGCGCAGGCGGGCGATTTCGCCGTCAACGGCACGACGGTGCAATGGACCGGCGGGGCGGACTGGGGCTGGCGGCGCATGGTGCTGCACTATGCCCATCTTTGCGCCGCGGCGGGCGGGGTGGATGCCTTCCTGATCGGCTCGGAGTTACGCGGGCTGACGCAGGTGCGTGACGGCGCGGCGCATTATCCCGCCGTGGATGCGCTGAAGGCGCTGGCGGCGGCGGCGCGCGCCATCCTGGGGCCGGGCGTGAAGATCGGCTATGGCGCCGACTGGACCGAATATGGCGGCCACCAGACCGGCGATGCGCCGGGCGCGATCCTGTTCAACCTCGATCCGCTCTGGGCGGACACCCATATCGATTTCATCGGGATCGACAATTACCTGCCGCTGTCGGACTGGCGCGACGGGGCCGGGCATCTGGATGCGGGCCAGGCCCAGGCCGTCACCGACGCCACCTATCTGGCGGCCAATATCCGGGGCGGCGAAGGTTATGACTGGTACTATGCCAGCGATGCCGACCGCGCCGCGCAGGCACGGACTCCCATCACCGACGGGCTGGGCAAGCCCTGGGTCTGGCGCGGCAAGGACCTCTGGAACTGGTGGCGCCATCCGCATCACGACCGGCCCGACGGCAGCGAAAATCCCACGTCCACCGATTGGGTGCCGGGGTCCAAGCCGGTCTGGTTCACCGAACTGGGCTGCCCGGCCATCAACAAGGGCAGCAACCAGCCCAATGTCTTTGTCGATCCCAAGTCCAGTGAAAGCTTCATGCCGTATTTTTCCAGCGGCGTGCGCGACGACCTGATCCAGCGCCGCTTCCTGGAGGCGCATCTCAATTTCTGGCGCGACGGCGCCAACAATCCCCTCTCACCCGTCACCGGCCGGCCGATGCTGGATACCGCCAACATCTATGCCTGGTGCTGGGACGCGCGGCCCTATCCGGAATTTCCCGCCCTGGCTTCGGTATGGGGCGATGCCGCCAACTATCCGGTGGGGCACTGGCTGAACGGGCGGCTGGGGGCGGTGGCGCTGGCCGACCTGGTGGCGGCGCTGTGCGCCGATTGCGGCTTTGCCGAATACGACGTTTCCGGGCTGGACGGGGTGGTGACCGGCTATGCCGTGACCGAGATTTACGGCAGTCTGAGGCTGACCGTATCGATCTATGCCAACGGCCGCATCGAG
>CALDFO010000590.1 GCA_937942205.1 uncultured Alphaproteobacteria bacterium | reverse complement strand
GGCCCACGGCCTGGAAAACCGCTTCGGTCAGATCGGCTCTGGTCAAAGTTCCCGTGGTCATGGCCCGACTCTCAGAATATCCACAGCACGGTAGGCTGGCGGCGAATATCCGTCAACATCAAAGGGTTGGGGTCCAACCTTTACCTTACGGTCCCGGAAAGGCCGCCGCGCTTACCAACGGATCAGGGCGGCACCCCACGCGGCGGAGCCGCGCCTACCAGCGCACCAGCGCTGCCCCCCAAGTAAATCCGCCCCCCATCGCCTCCATCAGAACCAGGTCCCCCCGCTTGATCCGGCCATCCTTGACGGCGGTGACCAGCGCCAGGGGCACCGAGGCGGCGGAAGTATTGCCATGCTGGGCCACGGTCGAGACCACCTTGGCCGGGTCGATGCCCAGCTTGCGGGCGGTGCCGTCCAGGATGCGCTGGTTGGCCTGGTGGGGAACGAACCAGTCCACATCGGATACCGCGATATGGGAGGCTTCCGCCGAGGCGACGATGGCGGCGGCGATATTGGTGACGGCGTGCTTGAAGACTTCCTTGCCCTGCATCCGGAGCTTGCCCGCGCTCTGGGTCGAGGAGACGCCGCCATCGGCATAGAGCATGTCGTGCAGCCGCCCATCCGAGAACAGGCGGGTGTTCAGCACGCCCTGATCGGCATTGTCGCCATGTCCGGCATGGGCCTGCAGCACCACCGCCCCTGCCCCGTCACCGAACAGCACGCAGGTGGTCCGGTCGGTCCAGTCCAGCAGGCGCGACATGGTTTCCGCGCCGATCAGCAGGATGGTGCGGGCCGCGCCGGTGCGGATCAGGCTGTCGGCCACCGACAGGCCATAGATGAAACCGGAACAGACCGCCTGCACGTCGAAAGCGGCGCCGCGCGTCATGCCCAGGCGGGCCTGGACGACCGTGGCGGTGGCCGGGAAGCTCTCATCGGGCGTGGTGGTGGCCACGATGACCATGTCCAGCTCGCCGGCGTCGATGCCGGCATCGGCCAGCGCCGCGCGCGCCGCGCCCAGCGCCAGATCGGAGGTCTTTTCGCCCGGCAGCGCGATATGGCGCTGGGTGATGCCGGTGCGCTCGCGGATCCATTCGTCGGAGGTGTCCACCGTCTTGGCCAGATCGTCATTGGTGACGATATTGGACGGCAGGCAGGCGCCACAGCCGATGATGCGGGCGCGGATCATGCGTCACCTGTCATATGTCACCTGTCATATGTCACCCGCTTGGGCGCCCGCCGTCTCGGCGGCGATGCGGCCGCGATCGGCGGTGATGCGCGCGTTCAGATCCGCGCGGGCCATGTCGATCGCCATGTCCATGGCGCTGGCGAAGCTGACCGCGTCGGCGCCGCCATGACACTTCACCACCACGCCGTTCAGGCCCAGGAAGATGCCGCCCGCATTGGCGCGGGGGTCCAGCTTGCGCCGCAGCGCGTTCAGCGCGCCGGCGGCCACCACCGCGCCCAGCCGCCCCAGCAGCGAGCGCTTCAAGGACTGGCGCAGATAGGCCGCGATCAGCCGCGCCGTGCCTTCGGCGGTCTTGAGCGCGACATTGCCGGTGAAACCGTCGGTGACGACCACATCCACCGTGCCCTTGGCGATATCGTCGCCTTCGACGAAGCCGTGAAAACGCATCGGGCTGTTGGAGGCGCGCAGGATCTGCGCCGCGCCCTTCACGCCGTCATTGCCCTTCTGCTCCTCGGACCCGACATTGAGGATGCCGATGCTGGGATGCTTCAAGCCCAATATGGCGCGGGCGAAGGCTTCGCCCATCACCGCGAAATCCACCAGCTGCTCGTCGGTGGCGCCGACATTGGCGCCCACATCCAGCACCACGGTCTGCCCCTTGAGGGTGGGCCAGATGGTGGCGATGGCGGGACGCGAAATGCCTTCGATGATGCCCAGGTTGAACATCGACAGCGCCATCAGCGCGCCGGTATTGCCGGCGCTGACCGCGACGGACGCCTCGCCCCGCTTCACGCTGTCGATGGCGTGCCACATGGAGGTGTCCTTGCCGCGGCGCAGGACATGGCTGGGCTTGTCCTCCATGCGGACGCGCTCGGCGGCATGGACGATGGTGACGCGGCCTTGCAGGCGGGGCTGGCGCGCCAGCAGGGGCGCGAGCCCCGCCTCGTCGCCATGCAGCAGGAAGCCGACATCGGTATGGCGCTGAACGGCCTTGAGCAGCGCACTCACGACAACGGATGGGCCGGCATCGCCGCCCATCGCATCGATCGAGACTGTGAGGGCGCGGGCCACGGCCACCTTTCGCGCGTGAAAGGCGTCAGCCCTTGGCCTTCACGACTTCGCGGTCGGCATAGTGGCCGCAGGCGCCGCAGACATGGTGGGGGCGCTTGGGCTCGCCGCACTTGGGGCAGTCGCCATGGGCGGCGGCCGTCAGGGCGTGGTGCGAACGGCGCATGTTGCGGCGCGACGGCGAGGTTTTTCGTTTCGGGACCGCCATGGCGGAAGACTCCTAATAGGCCGGTCCCATCCGGGGCGGCAAAACAGGCGGCGTGGGTAGCAGGAAAGCGCCCCCCGGTTCAAGCTAAAAGCCGGGCCGGATAAGGGGTTAAAGGGGCTATTTCAGGCCTTTGAGGACGGCAAAAGGGCTTTCCGGGCGGCCTCCCCCCTCTGTTTGGGCCTCAAACGCCACCCCCGGGCGGCGGGGATAGGGGTCCAGGGCCAGAACATATTCCTCCAGCACGGGCCCGGCCAGATTGTAATGCAGGCTTTCGATCTCCTCGGGCCCCTCCTCCTCGGCGGTCAGATCCACGTCCGATTCGTCGTCCCTGGGGGCCGGCCGCTCGCCCC
>CALDFO010000589.1 GCA_937942205.1 uncultured Alphaproteobacteria bacterium | reverse complement strand
GTCGCCGTCGAGGCGCTGATGGGCGGCGGACGCGAGGCGGTTCTGCTGCATGACGGAATCGCCTACCGCCTGCGCCTGACGCGCAACGGCAAGTTGATCCTCACCAAATAGGATCGCCACGAGATCCCGCCCGCCCGCGATATATGATATGGCAGCATCGATAGGGCGGCCGCCATCCCGACAACAACGTGGCGGCGCCGCCATGGTCATCACCGGACGTCATCACTGGACCGGCCCGTATCGCAATCGTCTCCCGCCGCCGGGCGGACGCATGAGGACAACGCCATGACCTTCGCCACGATCCGCCGCGCGCTGTTCCAGGTTCACATGTGGATGGGTCTGGTGTTGGGCCTGTTCCTGATCGTGCTGACCCTTTCGGGCGCGATCCTGGTCTATGACGACAAGATCGCCGACCTGTTCAATGCGCCGCCCAAGGCGGTCACGGCGGGCCAGCGGATGCCGATCTCCATGCTGGCGGCGGCAGCGCGCGGCGTGGCCGAGACGCGCGGATATTCCGGCCAGGCCACCGTGGTGTTGCCCGATGAGGTGGGGGAGGCCGCCATTGTGCGCTTCCCCGCCGCCCCGGCGGGCGGCAGCGGCATTCAAATCTATCTCGATCCGGTTTCCGGCCAGGTGCTGGGCACGCGCCGCGCCGGTCTGCCGCCCGTATTCGCTTTGCTGCACCGGCTGCATGGCAGCTTCACCCTGGGCCGCGAATTCGGCCGTCCCCTGGTCGGCTGGCTGGGCGTCGCCATGCTGGGACTGGGGGTAAGCGGGCTGGTGTTGTGGTGGCCCCGGCGCGGCCAGTGGAAATACGCTTTCGGGGTGCGGTCCACCGCCAGGGGCCTGCGCTTCCACCGCGAGCTGCACGGGGCGGCGGGCATCTGGATTTTCCTGGTCTTCATGGCGGTGAGTTTCTCGGGCGTCGCCATTACCTTTCCCCAGACCGTGCGGGCGCTGGTGGGCGGCGGCGCGGCCCCGGCTCCCGGGTTCAATCTGCGCGAAGGCCCGCGCGTGGAACCGGTGGCGGACGCCAAACGCATCGCGCCCGATGCGGCGCTGCTGATCGCGGAAAAGCAGGTGCCGGGCGGGGCGGTCCGCAGCGTCACGATTCCGGCGCAGCCCGCCCAAGCCTATAGCGTGGCGATGGCGTCGCGCTTCGGCACCACCGCCACGGTCTTCATCAATCCCTATAGCGGCGCGGTGATGGCGGTGCGCGATCCCGCCAATGGCGGCGGCGCCGACAGCTTCATGGCGTTGCAGCGTCCGTTGCATGACGGCCAGGGCCTGGGCCCGGTCTGGGAGTTTCTGGTGTTTCTGTCGGGTCTGGTGCCGACCCTGTTCGTGGTGACGGGCGTCATCATGTGGTGGAAGAAACGCCAGCGCCGCCTGCCCATGTCCAGAATGACCGACGAGGTGGAGCCGCCGGAAGCGGACTGATCGCGGTGCGTCCTTTCATCGATCAACGCCAGCGGGCCTGGCTTTTGCGTCAGGTCCGGCAATGGCACTGGATCAGTTCGGCTATCTGCCTGGTGGGGATGTTGCTGTTCGCCGTCACCGGCCTGACTCTGAATCATGCCGCCGCCATTTCCGCCGATCCCAAGGTCACGGCCCGGTCCGGCACGCTGCCGCCGCCCCTGACCACGGCGCTGAAGGCCGCCCCCGCCGACAGCAAGGCGCCCGTGCCGGAAGCGGTGCGCGGCTGGATCAAGGCCCATCTGGGCGTGGCGTTGCGCGATGCGGGCCAGGAATGGTCCGATGACGAGATTTACGTTTCGCTGCCGCGTCCCGGCGGCGACGCTTTTCTCACCATCGACCGCGGCACCGGCGCGGTGGCCTATGAACGCACCGACCGGGGCTGGATTTCCTATCTCAACGACCTGCACAAGGGCCGCAACACCGGCGACGCCTGGTTCTGGTTCATCGATGTTTTCGCCGTGGCCTGCCTGGTCTTCTGCATCACTGGCCTGGTCCTGCTATATCTGATGGCCGACCAGCGCAAATCCACCTGGCCGCTGGTGGCCGCCGGATTGGTCATTCCCCTGCTGATCGCGCTTTTCTTTATCCATATGTGAGGCGCGCCTCACATATCTCCGGCTAGACCGGCGCCTGGAAGGGCTTTGGATCGCTGAAGCGGTTCAGCACATTGGTGGTGATGCGGGCGATGTCGTTGTCGAAGCCGTTATGGTTCAGCGCGCCGATATAGGCCATCGAACCCACCGAGAAGACCGCGCCGCCGGATTTCGTCTCGAAGAAGACGATGGAGGCATATTGCCGCTCATCGTAATCCTTCCGCATCCGGGCGGCCTGTTCGGCATTGGCCCAGGCCGGAATGGGAAAGCCTTCCGACTTGGCCAGATGCAGCGCATGGCTGGGGGAACCGGCCTTGAAATCCAGCCGGTCCACCTCGTCGCCCGCCGCGCCCGCAAAATGGGTGCCGTAATCGCCGATGATCGGGGACGTCACGCCGTTGAAGATGAATTGGGCGCGCGGATTGGTCGAATCCGGCAGCACCCGGTAATAGGTGTTGCCCGACTGGAAGGTGGTGGCGACATATTGCAGGCCCAGATTGCGGGCCGTCCAGCTCTGGTCCCATTCCAGATTGTCCACGCCGTCCAGTTCGTCGCGGCGCTCGCCCTCGAAATTCTGCGGCGTCCAGTACGTCTCCTCCAGCCGCCGCAGTTCGACGGCGGGAATGCCGTCATTGCGCCAGGCCGCCGGATTGCGGAAGCCGGTGCCGCCCAGATACATCACCCGGCCGCCGCGCCCCAGATACTGTTCCACCGCCGTGAAGATTTCCGGCGACTGGTATTCGGGACGCTGGCCGGGCATCACCGTGCGGTAGCGCGCCAGCAGCTCGGCGCCTTCCTTGTGCAG
>CALDFO010000588.1 GCA_937942205.1 uncultured Alphaproteobacteria bacterium | reverse complement strand
GGCCGCCACGCCGGCGGCGAAGCCCAGGCCCGCGCCCACCGCCAGCCCGGTCAGGCCCACGCCGACGCCGACCGACAGCCCGTTTTCCAGATGGGCGCGGAAGACGGCAAGTCCGATGGAGCGGGCGGCGGAACGGGGCGGGATGGCCATCTTGTCTGGCGGGCGCGGCGGCTTATGTTAGGGGCATAATCAGGATCGGAGACTCGCGTGACGGACGAGATTACTTGCCTGCGTGTGCATGTACACGGCCTTGTGCAGGGCGTGGGTTTCCGCGATTTCCTGATGCAGTCGGCCGGGCATCACAAGCTGGACGGCTGGGTCCGCAACCGCGCCGACGGTTCGGTGGAGGCGCTGGTCAGCGGCCCGACCAAGGCGGTGGAACTGTTCGTCAGCCACGCCACCCAGGGCCCGCAGGGGGCCAAGGTCAGCGCCGTGGACCTCCATAATTCAGAACCGCCCAAGGACAAGGGCTTTATCCGCCGTCCTTCAATTTAGCCGAAGACTTTGCGGAAGCTCTGTTTCAGCGCCACATCCACATCGGCGGTGGAAACCGGGATGCCCAGATCGGCCAGGCTGGTGACGCCATGCGCCGACACCCCGCAAGGCACGATGCCGGAGAAATGCGACAGGTCCGGCTCCACGTTCAGGGCCACGCCGTGGAAGGTCACCCATCGCTTGATGCGCACGCCCAGCGCCGCGATCTTGTCCTCACGATCGCCGCGCTGAACCCAGATGCCGACCCGGCCCTCGCGCCGTTCGCCCTTGACGTTGAACAGCGCCAGGGCCTCGATCAGCCACTGCTCCAGATCGTGGACATAGGCGCGCACATCCGGCTTGCGCCGCTTGAGGTCCAGCAGGACATAGCCGACCCGCTGGCCGGGGCCGTGATAGGTGAACTGACCGCCGCGCCCGGTGCGATAGACCGGGAAGCGGGCGTCCAGCAGGTCCTGGTCGCGGGCGCTGGTGCCGGCGGTATAGATCGGCGGATGCTCCAGCAGCCAGACCATCTCGCCCGCCTGGCCGTCGGCGATGGCGGCGGCGCGCGCCTCCATGGCCGCCAGCGCCTGGGGATAGGCGACCGGCGCGTCGCTGATCTGCCACTCCAGGGAGCCTTTGACGGCGGGATTCAGGGGGGCGTTCAAGTTAAGCTTTCCGAAACCATGATCGGGCACCCTTGGCGGGTTTCCGCACTGTAAGGCGCCGGTCCATGGCCTCCAACGTTGATAATGTCAAAGTCGAAATCTCGGTGGTATTGGGCCGCTCGGTGATCCCCATGCACCAATTGCTGCGGATGGGCCGCGGCGCGGTGATCGAACTGGATTCCCATCAGGACGATCCGGTGCTGGTGCTGGCCAACGACAAGCCGGTGGCGCGCGGTGAAATCCAGATCCAGGGCGACAAGATCGCCGTATCGGTGGTGGACCTGCTCAAAAGCTATGATAACACATAGTTTTTCTGTAGAACTATATATTCCCCACCCAATTCTTGCATTTTAAGCCGCGTGGGCATACCTCTCCCAGACTGAGAGGACGTCCCATGCTTCCCCTTGTCCTGAATCCCGTGAACCTCAAGGTCGGCCTGGCCGGCCATGGCGAGGCGCGCGACCGGCGGGCGGCCCTGCTGGCCGAGGCGGGGGTGGAGACGCGCCTGTTGCCGGATGACCTGCCAGACGCCCTTCTGGAGGGTCTGCAGGTGCTTTTCGTGGCCGGTCTGGACGAGGGCGAGGCCCGCCTGCTGGCCGCCCGGGCCCGCGCCCGGAAGGTGCTGGTCAATGTCGAGGATGTGCTGCCGTTGTGCGACTTCCATGTGCCGGCCATCGTGCGCCGGGGCGACCTGCTGCTGACCGCCTCGACCGGCGGGCAGGTGCCGGGCCTGGCGCGCGCCCTGCGGGAAAAGCTGACAGCGGCGTTCGGCCCGGAATGGACCGGCCGCCTCAAGGAACTGGGCGCCGCCCGCGCCCGCTGGCGGGGGCAGGGCCTGAGCCCGTCGCAAGTGTCGCAGCATGTGCGCGATCTGATCGCGCGGAACGGCTGGCTATGAGCGCGGCCAACACCGTCACGGTGATCGACGCCAAGCGGGGCATCACCCCGCACGCCTTCGACCGCGCCGGTTCGGGCGCCAATGATCCGCGCGTGGCGGCCCATCTGGCGGCGCTGCAGGACAAGGCGAAAGACCGCGACGCCCACGGCATTCTCGAACTGGCGCTGACCGGCGAGTTCGCGGGCAAGACCGCGGTGGTGTCGTCCTTCGGCGCGGAAAGCGCGGTGCTGCTCAAGCTGGTGGCCGATATAGACCCCCATACGCCCATCCTGTTCCTCAACACCGGCAAGCTGTTCGGCGAAACCTTGCGCTATCGCGACCGGTTGCAGGACACGCTGGGCCTGACCGATGTGCGAAGCCTGGCGCCCTCGCTGGAGGCACGGCACACGATCGACCCCGACGGCACCTTGTGGTCGCGCGACACCGATTCCTGCTGCGGCTTCCGCAAGGTGGTGCCGCTGGCCCGTGCCCTGGAGCCATTCGCCGCCCAGGTGACCGGCCGCAAGCGGTTCCAGACCCGCGAGCGCTCCGGCATGTTGCCGGTGGAGTATTTCGAGGGCCGCTACCGTTTCAATCCGCTCTGGCAATGGGAGCTGGGCCATCTGGAAGCCTTCATGGAGGAGCACAAGCTGCCCCGCCACCCGCTGGTGGAGGACGGCTATCCCTCGATCGGCTGTATGCCCTGT
>CALDFO010000587.1 GCA_937942205.1 uncultured Alphaproteobacteria bacterium | reverse complement strand
GCGATATAGGTGACCATGCCGTCCTCCAGAAGTCCCAGCTGGATGGTCAGATCAAGGCGATCGGCGACATCGGTGATGATCTCGTGGCTGGCTTGCCGCAGCAGATCGCCGATCGCCACATTGTTGGCCAGCGACACCAGCAACATGCCGGGACGGTAACGCCCCTTGGGGCCGCGCACCACCGCGCCGATCTGCTCCAGCGTCTGGATCAGACGATAGCCGGACGCCTCGGGAAGATTCGCGCGGCGGCTCAGCTCGCAGCTCGTCAGCCATTCATCGGGACCGGAAAATCCCTTCAACATGCGAAAAGCCTTCAGCACGGACTGGTTTTTAGGCGTAGCCATGACTTCCCCCCTTTTAGTCTGAATTATTATTCCCCGGCGCCCCCGCAGCGCCTCATCTGTGACCGGGTCTTATGCCGCTTTCTTCCGGAGCTTGCGCGCGGCGACCTTTTCGGCCGTGGCCAGCGCCGCCGATGTCATGATGTCGAGATTGCCGGCATAGGACGGCAGGTAATGCGCCGCGCCTTCCACCTCCAGGAAGGTCGAGGTCTTGATGCCCTCGAATTCGCCGATCCCGGGTATGCTCACCTTGTTGTTGGAGCCGAAGCGCTCGAACTGCACCGCCTGCTTGAGGCGGTAGCCGGGCACATAGGCCTGCACCTTCTCCACCATGGCGGCGATCGAGGCCGCGATGGCTTTTTCATCGGCGCCCGACGACAGGGTGAAAACGGTGCCGCGCATCATCACCGGCGGTTCCGCCGGATTGAGAATGATGATGGCCTTACCCCTGTCGGCGCCGCCCACCCGCTCGATGCCACGGGCGGTGGTTTCGGTGAATTCGTCGATATTCGCGCGCGTGCCGGGCCCGGCGGAGCGGGAGGATATGGACGAGACGATCTCGGCATAATGCACCTGGGCGACCTGGCTGACCGCCGCCACGATGGGAATGGTGGCCTGCCCGCCGCAGGTCACCATATTGACGTTCGGCGCATCCAGATTCGCCTCGCCATTGACCACCGGGATCACATAAGGCCCCACCGCGGCGGGGGTAAGGTCGATCATCACCTTGCCGTCCTCCACGCAGATCTGGTTGTTGCGCTGATGCGCGGCGGCGCTGGTGGCGTCGAAGACGATGCCGATCTCGTTCCAGACCGGCAGGCGGCGCAGCCCCTCGATTCCGTCATGGGTGGTGGCCACGCCCAGCCGCTGGGCGCGCGCCAACCCGTCGGACTGGGGGTCGATGCCCACCAGCGCGCCCATCTCCAGCACATCGGATGTGCGCATCACCTTGATCATCAGGTCGGTGCCGATATTGCCCGAACCAATGATGGCGACCTTGATCTTCGTGCTGCTTGCGGCGCCGTTCCCGGCACCATTCCCCTGACTCTTGTCCGGCCCCGCCATATCCCGATCCCTATTGATCCGCCCATAGTGTCTGCTTCCGCCATATTGCAAAGCGCGGGCGGGCTCCGGCGTCCCACCTAGTGGGATTTGGCGGACCACCTCATGGGATTGTTGCAGAGCAACATGAAAGGATGGAGGTTTTGCTTCGCACCCGCTCAACACGCAGCGCGACATATATACGGACATATGCAGCGGTTTGGACGCCGACCAACGCGACGGGCGCAGCGCCATTCGAGCGCCGGCTGGTCACCGCGAAAAACGCGCTTCACCGATACGCTGGAAAATTGAAAATCCCTGCGTCGCCCGGCGCCGCGCGCCGGGACGGCTCACAGCCTGACTTCACCCCTGATCCGCACGCCATTGTCGCTGGCGCGGCTGGAGAGTGTTCCGGCATAGCCCAGGAACAGGCTCACGCTGTCGCCCAATGACAGGGTGCCGCCCGCATCCACCACGGCGCGGTCCGCATCCGGCGGCGCGCCCAGGACCGTGAAAGCCTGGCCCGTGCCGAGAAAGGACAGGCCGCGCGAGGCCGGGTTGTTGCCGAAGTCATGCCGCCAGCCCGCCCGCAAGGTCGGCGCCAGCGAGGCCCCGGCGAACGCGAATGGCGTGGCCGAGACCTGCGCACCCAGCGTCATCGTGCCGTCGCTCAAGGTGCGCGCGGTACCCGCCAGCGCGGCGCTGCCGCCGCTTTCGCGGAAGGCAGCCGCCTTTGCTTGCGTCCAGGACAGACCCGCAAACGGTTCGATGCCGTAGCCATCGAAACTGAAGGCATAACCGGCTTCGCCGAAGACCTGCAGCGTATCGGCATCCTGCCTCGCCGTGGCCAACTCGCTGAAGCCGGCAAAGGTCACGGCGCGTTGGGTATCGGCGGTGCCCAAGCCATAGGAACCGCCAAGGCGCAGCTTCACGGCGCCATACTGGCCAAAGGCATAGGCGCCGACATGGCCGCCCTGCAGGGTGGCGGCGCTGTTGCGCGCATCCACGCGCAGCTTGCCGCTGCTGTAGCCGCCTTCGAAACCGCCGCGCCAATTGTCGCCCAGACCCGTGTCGGCACCGGCCGTCAGGCTGATGTCGCTGCGCCGGGCCCCGGCGGCATTGCCGTCGCCGTCCATGTTGCCCCAGTTGCCCGCGATCGTGCCCCACACCGACCAGCCCGCATTGGCCGCGGCGGCGGCGCGCATACGGTCCAGCACCATACGGCGCGTGGCCGAAGCCGCTTCCATCTGGCTGGGCAGTAGCGTGGCATGGACTTCGCCGGACGCCATATCGAACGCCGTACGCGCCTCATCGTCCGAGGTGGTGTTGAAGATGCCCGCAAACAGCGTGCCGCCGCCCGTGCCACCGGCCTGCAGCGCGGTGGCCGAGGCAAGCTGGTTGGGTGTCCGGGCAATGCTCGGGAAGGTCTTGATCTGCTTCAGGGTCAGCGTCACCGACGTGGCGGCATAGTCCAGGCTGGGCGCCAGGAAGACCAAGTTGCTGGTCGCGCCGGCAAACTGGCCGGTCACGCCGCCCGCCGCCGTCAGGATGGTGTAGCTGGTGGACGGGGCATAGCCG
>CALDFO010000586.1 GCA_937942205.1 uncultured Alphaproteobacteria bacterium | reverse complement strand
CGACAAAGACCAGCGCCGTGCCCGCCAGCAGGCTTGCCGCCACCACCAGGCCCCACAGCGCCATCGGGCCCGGATTGGCCGCCACCGCCCGGAACGAGGTCTTGATCGCGGTGTCCAGGCCCGCGTCCCGGTCGATCAGCAGGGGGAAGGACACCACGCTGACCATCATCGCCAGCAGCGCGAAACAGAAGCCCACCCCCAGGCCCAGCGCGATCATGGCCTGGCCCGGCCCGGTGAACAGCACCGCGCGCAGGAATTCGCCCGGCGCCGCCGGGGCGCTGCCCATGGTCATCTGGAAGATCGCCCAAGCCGCCGCCAGCCAGAGCAGGAAGATGCTGATCAGCAACGCCCCCAGCGCGGCGATGCCGCCGATGGCGGGGGCCCGGAACACATCGAAGGCATTGGCCCAGTTCACTTCCCGGCCCTGCTCGCGCATCCGGCTCATCTCATACAGGCCCACCGCCGCCAGCGGTCCGACGATGGCGAAACCGGACGCCAGCGGGAACAGCAGCGGCAGCATGTCCATGCCGAAGGCCAGCCGGGCCAGCACCAGCCCCACCAGCGCATAGGTGACGCAGAGAAAGAGCACATCGCTGCGATAGGCCCGGAAATCGGCAAAGCCCGCCCGCAGCGCCGCCCAGACATCCGCAGTGCCGATCCGCCGGATGGCGGGGGCGGGGGAATGCGCCGTGTCCTGCATGTGATGCACGGATCGCTGCACGGCCTGGGCGGCATGGGCCGCCGACACCAGCTGGGCACCGCTCCATTCAATGGGATTCCGAATCGTCATGGCGCATCTCCCGTCGCTTTGCGGGGCGCCTTGGCCTGGCGGCTTCGGAAAGAGGCCGTCGGTCACGGCCACCCGTGAACCTGCTTCCAGTCCGGGGACTATAGCCTGCGGCGTCCTGCCGCAGAAGACGAAACTTCATCTCGCACCCGCGAGACAAAGCCGTCCCAATATCGTGGCTTTCCCGGCTTTGTGCTACGCCCGGCGCAAGGGGAACACATGCGCATCGTGGTGGTCGGCAGGACCAGTTTTCTGGCGGAGCATATCGTGACAGCGGCACGGGCCGAGGGGCTGGAGGCCGACGTGGCCGGTCACGCCGACGACTTGCCGGCCGCCTTCCGGGACGCGCAGGCGGTGGTGAACTGCGCCCTCTCGCCGGCCTTCCGGACCGCTCCCTATCGCGCCGAGGAGGATTTCGACCTGGCGGTGGCGCGGACGGCCCAGGCCGCCGGAGCCCATTTCACCCTGCTGAGCACACGCCGCGTCTATCCCCCGCGGGCCCGCTGGAATGCCGTGGAGGACGGCCCCGCGGGAGGCGACGAAACCGGCTATGGCCACAACAAGGCCCGCAGCGAAGCCGCCGTGCGCGCCGTCACCGGCGGCGCCTGCACGATCTTCCGGCTGTCCAACATCTTCGGCCTGGAGCGCCGGGCGGAACGGCGCACCTTCATGAGCGCGATGCTGGCCTCGCTGCGGCGCGAAGGCGTCATCCGTTTCGACATGGACCCGGCCTCGCGCCGCGACTTCCTGCCGGTGGAGGTCATGGCCGCCACCATCGCGCGTCACCTGCGCCAACCGGCACCGGGCGTCTTCAATCTGGGCTGCGGCTTTCCGGTCTCCTGCGGCGAAATCGCGGCCTGGCTGATGGAAGGCCATGGCGGCGGACGGCTGGTGGCGGACGGCCCGGTGCGCGACGAATTCTTCCTCAACATGGACCGGACCAGGGCACGATGGGGCTTCGACATGGATGCCGCGCGGCTGCGGCGGCGCTGCGTGGCGATCGGACGGGAACTGTCATGCGAAAAATCCTGATCACCGGCGGCGCGGGTTTCATCGGCTCGCATCTGGTCGAGGCGGCGGCGGCGGCCTGGCCGGAGGCGAACATCGTCGTGCTGGACAAGCTGACCTATGCGGCGGACCCGGCCTATATCGCGCCCCTGCTGGACAGCGGCCGCGCCGAACT
>CALDFO010000585.1 GCA_937942205.1 uncultured Alphaproteobacteria bacterium | reverse complement strand
ATGACCCCCTCCGGCTTCAACTTCCGCTCGACTCCCAAGAGGTCGCCTTCGCACGTTGAAGCCACCTCCCCCTTTTGGGCGCGCTTCGCGCGCGAAGGGGGGAGGAGGGCCCGTGCTCGATCCTTAAGTTGGATTCCCTTCCCTCGCAGCGCCTGACGGCACTGCTCGTCGGGAATGACAATCTGGGTTGCTGCAAATAATCACACGCCGATCACATGCAGCATCACTTCGCGCCCCCGCGCCGGAGGCGCGCGGCGCATAATCACGCGCCGATCACATGCAGCACCACTTCGCGCCTATGCGGCGCGTCGCGATGCTCGAACAGATACAGCCCCTGCCAGGTGCCCAGCGCCAGCCGGCCCTTCGTCAGCGGAATGGCGATGCTGGTCTGGGTCAGCGCCGCGCGGACATGACTGGGCATATCGTCGGGCCCTTCGGCGGTGTGCCGGAAGCGCGGCCCGGCCGTGGCCAGCCAGGCGAAGAAATCCCGCAAATCCTTCTGCACATCGGGATCGGCATTTTCCTGCACCAGCAGCGAGGCCGAGGTGTGGCGCACAAAGCATGTCAACAGCCCGTCGCGGAGGCCACAACCGCGCACAAAATCCTCCAGCGCGTCGGTGATCTCGTACAGGCCAGGGCCGCGCGTGGCGACGGTGACGGTGTGATGGGCCTGCCTCACCGGTTCTTCCGTAGATAGACGTAAAGCGCGCCGCCGCCGCCATGCCGCACATGCGCGGGCCGCACGCTGGCGATCAGCCCCGCCAGCTCCGGCTCGGCCAGCCAGCGCGGCACCATCTGCTTGAGCACGCCGTGCGGCGACTGCATCCAGCTTGTGCTTTCCTGCTTGCGGGGATTGCCCTTGCCCGTCACCACCAGCACCAGCCGGTGGCCGCGTGCGCGCGCGCCCGACAGAAAGCTGGACAAGGCGCGGTGGGCGGCGGCTTCGGTCTTGCCGTGCAGGTCGATCCTGGCATCCGGCTCGACCAGTCCCTTGCGCAGGCGTTCCTCGGTCGCGCCGTTGACGCCGCTATGGCCTTTGCTGCCGCTGGTCTCGGCGCTTTTGCGTCGCGCGGGCTTGGGCGCGGGACGGATGGGCCGGGCCTCGCGGAAGTCCTGCTCGAAGGCCTTGCGTTCCTCGTCGCTGGTGACGCGGCGGCTCATGGAGAATAGGCGCGCCCCGCGCCCACGCGCTGCGCCAGCCCGTTCGGCAGCAGCACGAACAGCCGCCCCGGCGCGTTCATCCGTCCGGCCCGCGCCTCGGCACTGTCGCCGAAGCCGAAATAAATGTCGCCGCGCACCGGCCCCCGGATCGCGCCGCCGGTATCCTGCGCCATCAACAGCCCGCGCACCGGATCGCCACCATCCGCCGCCACGAACATCGGCGCGCCCAGCACATGCAGCCGCGCATCCACCGCCAGGCTGGCCAGCGGCGTCAGCGGCACGCCCAGCGATCCCGTCGCCCCCAGCGCGGCATCACCCAGCGGCTTTTCCTGGAAGAAGACAAAGCTGCGGTTGGTCCGCATCACCCGCGCCGCTTCGCCCGGATTGGCCAGCAACCAGGCGCGGATGGTCTGCAGCGAGACGGTTTCGCGGGTCAGCGCGCCTTCGGCGATCAGGGTGCGGCCGATGGCGGTATAGGCCTGACCGTTCTGCCCGGCATAGGCGATGCGCCCGGCCTCGCCGGTGTCGAACGCCACCCGGCCCGAACCCTGAATCTGGAGAAAGAAGAACGCGACGGGATCGTCGGTATAGAACAGCACCCCGGCGGTCTTCAGGCCCTCGGTCTCGATGGCGGCGCGGTCGGG
>CALDFO010000584.1 GCA_937942205.1 uncultured Alphaproteobacteria bacterium | reverse complement strand
TTCGCAGGAACAGATGCGTGCCGAACATCACGGACAGGTCCGCGTCGAGCTTCACCAACATTGCCGGGCATCCCCAAAGCCGCCGCCAGCATCCGCCGGCGATCGTGCTCAAGGCAAGGGCTGGCCGTGCGCCCGATCCTGCCTTGCGCGGGAAATGACACGCGCGCGCCTCAGGCCGCGTCCGGGGCCTCGCTCCGGCGGAAGATGTCCCAGCTCACCAGGAAGACGACGGCCAGCAGGGGGCCGACCACAAAGCCGTTCAGGCCGAACACCTCGATACCGCCCAGGGTGGACACCAGCACCACATAGTCGGGCAGCCGGGTGGACTTGCCCACCAGGAAGGGCCGCAGCAGATTGTCCACCAGCCCGATCACCACCACGCCGAACACGATCAGGAAAAGCCCCTGCCCGACCGCGCCGGTCGCCAGCAGATAAAGCGCCACCGGCCCCCAGACCAGCGCCGCCCCGATGGCGGGCAACAGCGACAGGAAGGCCATCACCACCGCCCACAGCAGCGCCGCCGGAATGTCCAGCAGCCACAGGGCCAGTCCGCCCAGCGCCCCCTGCACCATCGCCACGATCACCCCGCCCTTGACGGTGGCGCGCACCACCTGGGAAATGCGTTTCACCAGGATGGTCTTCTGCTCGGTCCGCAGCGGCACCGTCGCCTTGACCTTGCGCAGCAGCGTCTCGCCGTCGCGCAGCAGGAAGAACAGCAGATAGAGCATCACGCCCAGCCCCAGGGCGAAGTCGAAGGCGCCCAGCCCGATGCCGATGGCCTGGCCCGCGACCACCTGCCCAGCCTGGGTCGCCACGCCCCGCAGCTTTTCGCGCACCGCGGCCATGTCGGACAGACCGAACCAGTCCAGCCCCTGCCGCGCCCAGTGCGGCAGGGCGTCCAGGATGCGCTGGAGGTAGAGCCCGAAATCCATCTCGCCGGAGCGCACCCGGCCATACAGATCGGACGCCTGCTGGACCAGCGCCGCGCTGACCAGCAGCAACGGCACGATCACGATCAGGATCACCAGCAGCACCGTGACCACCGAGGCCAGGCTGCGCCGCCCGCCCAGCGAGGCGTTCAGACGCAGGAACAGAGGGTGGAACAGGATGGCGACCACCAGCCCCCACAGAATGGTGCCGAAGAAAGGCCGCAGCACCAGGGCGAAAGCCAGTGTGGCCAGCACGACCAGCAGGACAAAGGCATGATCTTCCAGCTTTTGCATGATGCCTGCCCAGGGAGCCTGCGAGGGAGCCTGACGGAAGGGATAGCGCAAAGCGCCGCCAGGCGATAGACCGGGCGGGCGCGCTCCAAGGGGCACGGCAGGAACACTGTTTCAGGAACCAAGACATGACCGACAGCGGCGGCAACATCGACCCCAACGCGACGGAATTTGAATCGCGCAGCAGCATTCTGCCGGTACTGGACACCGAGTTCCTGCTGCGCCCCGAAATGCGCCCCCTGCGCTTCGCGCTGGAATATTCCAAGGCCGATGTGCTGCTGCGCGACTGGGGCATCCGTTCCACCATCATCGTGTTCGGCAGCGCCCGCTGCCTGTCACCCGAAATGGCGCCGGAACTGGCGCAGAACCCGCCCGCCGGCATGTCGCCGGAGCGGGTGGCCCGGCAGTTGGGCTGGTACGCGGCGGCCCGCGAATTCGGCGCCATCGCCTCGCGGCGCGGCGGGGCCTTCAGCCCGCGCGACCGCTGGCGCGACAATGTGATCGCCACCGGCGGCGGCCCCGGCCTGATGGAAGCGGCCAATCGCGGCGCCCATGATGTCGGCGCCCCCACCATCGGCTTCAACATCACCCTGCCGCACGAGCAGTATCCCAACCGTTTCATCACCCCGGAGCTGAACTTCCAGTTCCACTATTTCGGGATGCGCAAGATGCATCTGGCGATGCGCGCCAACGCCCTGGTGGTGTTTCCCGGCGGCTTCGGCACGCTGGACGAACTGTTCGAGATCATCACCCTGCAGCAGACCGGCAAGGCGCCGCCCGCGCCGGTGGTGCTGTTCGACCGCGAATACTGGCAGGATCTGATCAATTTCGAGCGGCTGGCCACCGAGGGCATGATCTCGCCCCAGGACCTGGACCTGTTCGCCTTCGCCGACACCGCCGAGGATATCTGGACGGCGCTGACGGCGCGGGGCCTGAAGGCGCACACCGGCAATGGCGGAACGACCCAAGGTCCCTGATTGAAGCCCCCGGATTGCCGGCGGTCTTTTTGACGGGGGCTTTCAGCGCCGGGCGGCGCGCGGGATCGCCACCTGGCGCGGCGCGCCGTCCAGCAGCACCGTGCGGGCCAGCTCCTCCACCAGATCGGGATCGGCATCGTCCCGCAGCAGCGCGATGCGGTGGCGCATCCGGTCATTGTCGGCCTGAAGCGACGCCAGCGTCTGCCGGTTCAGCGCCAGCTCGGCGCGCGCCCCTTCCAGTGCCAGCAGGCCGCGCCCGCCCCAGACCGCCCAGGCACCGAAATAGCAGACCGCCGCCAGCGCCAGCGCCGGGAGGACAAGCACACCGAAGGACAGGGCAAGGGAGCGTCTGATTCGCACCCGGCCAAGGAATCACACGCCGATTCTCCGGGTCAAGACGATTCACCCGGTCAAGATGGGCGGTGCGGAATACGTTCCTTTCCGCGCCTATTCCCGCTAGCCTGCCAGCCGCAAGCGCCTCTCCGAGAGCCTCCCCATGAAAATGTCCTTCCGCTGGTATGGCGACTCCGATCCGGTCCGCCTGGCCTATATCCGGCAGATTCCGGGAATGCATGGCATCGTCTCGGCGGTCTATGACGTGCCGGTGGGCGAGGTCTGGCCGGTGGAGCGGATCCAGGCGCTGAAGGCCACCATCGAATCCCACGGCCTGGCCTTTGAAGTGGTGGAGTCCGTGCCCGTCCATGAGGACATCAAGATGGGCAAGCCCAGCCGCGACCGGCTGATCGCCAACTATCAGCAGACCATCCGCAATCTGGGCGCCGCGGGCGTCAAGGTGATCTGCTACAATTTCATGCCGGTGTTCGACTGGACCCGCACCTCGCTGGAAAAGCGGCTGCCCGACGGCTCCACCACTCTGACCTTCAGCACCGCGGAGGTGGACAGCATCGATGTCTCCCAGGGCATTGCGCTGCCCGGTTGGGACGCCAGCTACAAGCCGGAGGAACTGCAGGCCCTGCTGGCCGAATACCGCGCCATCGACGCCGAAAAACTGTGGGAGAACCTGTCTTATTTCCTCAAGGCGATCGTGCCGGTGGCCGAGGAAAGCGGGATCAGGATGGCGATCCATCCCGACGATCCGCCGCGCCCCATCTTCGGCCTGCCGCGCATCGTCAAGAACCGCGACGACCTGGACCGGCTGCTGCGGATCGTGGACACGCCCGCCAACGGCCTGACCCTGTGCTCGGGCTCGCTGGGCGCGGGACCGGAGAATGACGTCGAGGCGCTGGTGCGCGAGTTCGGCGGCCAGGGCCGCATCCATTTCTGCCACCTGCGCAACGTCAAGGTGAACGCGGCGGGCGATTTCGAGGAGACGGCGCACAAATCCGAATGCGGCTCCCTCGACATGGCCGCCATCGTCAAGGCCTATCACGATGTCGGGTACGAGGGTTATGCCCGCCCCGATCACGGCCGCATGATCTGGGGCGAAACCGGCAAGCCCGGCTATGGCCTCTATGACCGGGCGCTGGGCGCGGTCTATCTCAACGGCTTGTGGGAAGCGGTCAGCAAGTTCGCCCCACCGGCGCAACAATAAAAACACACCGCGCCAAAAACCGGGGGGATAGAAAGATGATGCCGAGAATCCGCTGGCTGATGATCGGCATGTGCTTCCTGGCCAATGTCATCAGCTATATCGACCGCGCCAACCTGGCCATCGCCGCCCCCGCCATCAGCGCCGACCTGGGCATCGGCGCCACCGAGATGGGGCTGGTGCTCAGCGCCTTCTTCTGGACCTATGCCCTGATGCAGCTGCCCGCCGGCTGGTTCATCGACAAGGTGGGGGTGCGCATCAGCCTGACCCTGGCCGTCACCTTCTGGTCGGTCTTCACCGTCGCCACCGGCCTGGCGCATGGCATCAAGCAGTTCATCGCCGCGCGCCTGCTGCTGGGCATGGGCGAAGCCGCCGCCCTGCCCTCCTTCAGCAAGGTCGCCTTCAACTGGTTCCCCCGCGGCGAGCGCGGCATGGCCGCCAGCGTGTATGACAGCGGCAGCCGGGTCGGCTCGGCTTTGTCGCTGCCGCTGGTCACCTGGCTGATCCTGGCGGTGGGCTGGCGCGGCTCCTTCATCGTCACCGGCCTGCTGGGCATCGTCTGGGCGCTGGCCTGGTGGTTCATCTACCGCGACCCGGAACGCTATCGCGGCATCGCCCCGGCCCAGGTGGAGGCGCTGCTGGCCGCCCGCGCCACGCCGGCGCCCGTCGGCCCGCCCGTGCGCTGGCTGGACCTGTTCCGCTATCGCACCGTCTGGGGGCTGATGATCGGGCTGTTCTGCCTGAACTTCGCCATCTATTTCTTCATCACCTGGTTCCCCAGCTATCTGTTGCAGGCGCGCGGCTTCTCGCTGGCCTCGCTGGGCACGATCGGCATGATCCCGGCGCTGATCTCCATTCCCAGCAGCTGGTTCGGCGGCTGGTTCTCCGACCGCCTGATCCGCGCCGGCTGGAGTCCCACCCGGGCGCGCAAGACCCTGCTGGTCGGCGGCATGGCCCTGGCCTCCCTGATCGGACTGTCCGCCGTGGCGGAAAGCGTCTGGGCCTGCTTGACCCTGTTCTCGCTGGCCTATGCGGGCCTGGCCGTCACCGGCACGCAATGCTGGGCGGTGGTGAGCGAAGTCGCGCCCACCCCCGGCCATGTCGCCTCCATCGGCGGCATCCAGAATTTCGCGGGCAATCTGGCGGGCATCATGATCACCACCTTCACCGGCGTGATGCTGACCCTCACCCAGGGCTCGTTCCTGATCCCGCTGGCGGTGGCGGGCGCGCTGTGCCTGGTCGGGGCGCTGTCCTATCTGTTCGTGGTGGGCCGGATCGAACCGCTGCCGCCGCTGCAAAGGGCCTAGAGCGTCTTCATCCAGCCCAGCCCCGCCAGCGTGCCGTTGGTGGGCCGGTATTCGCAACCGATGAAGCCGTCATAGCCCAGCCGCGCCAGCGCGCGCAGCACATGGCGGTCGTCCAGTTCGCCGGTGGTGGGTTCGGCCCGCTCCGGCGCCGAGGCGATCTGGACATGGCCGGTGATGGGCAGCAGCGCCTCCAGTCCCCGTATCACATCGCCGTGAATGATCTGGCGGTGATAGATGTCGAATTGCAGCTTGAGGTTGGGCAGCTTCAGCTCCGCGATGATGGCGGCGGCCAGGTTGAAATCGCCCAGCAGATAGCCGGGAATGTCGCGCCGGTTGATCGGCTCGATCACGATCTCGCGGCCCTCCCGCCCCGCCGCCTCGCAGGCCAGGCGCAGCGCGTCCTTGTAGGCGGCCAGCGCCGCGTCACCCTGCCCAATGCCCGCCATCAGGTGCAGGCGGGGCGTGTCGGTGGCGCGGGCATGGTCCAGCGCGGTGGCGACCGCCGCGCGCAATTCCTCCCGCCGCCCCGGCAGACAGGCGATGCCGCGCTCGCCGCTCGAAAAATCGCCCGGCGCGGCGTTGAACAACACCTGCTTCAGGCCATGCCGCGCCAACCGCGCCGCCAGAAGGTCGGGGGCATGGTCATAGGGAAACAGATACTCCACCGCCGCGAAGCCCGCATCGGCGGCGGCGGCGAAGCGGTCCAGGAAATCCCATTCCTGGAACAGCCAGGACAGGTTGGCGGCGAATTTGTGCATGGGCCTTTTCACCATTCCGGCGGCGGGAAGGCAAACTCTTCCAGCCCCAGGCCGGCTCCGGAACGATACGAAAATGACGGTTTATCCATCAAAATCCGGCCTTTCGGCTTTCCTCCCTGAACCCCGCGTTAAGGCTGGCCTTCTAGGCTGGCGCGATGACCGGGATCACCCAACTCACCGACCGGGACCGCCAGCTCTGGGGCCACCAGCCCCTGAACGCCGCCCATCGCCTGCACGAGCATCCCTTGTTCCAGCGGGCGGCGCTGTGCCGGCTGATCGAAACCTATCCGCGCGAACATTACGGCCTGATCGCGATGGGCGGCACGGGTGAGGACCGCGCCTGGCGCGAAGGCGATCTGGGCGGCGTCAGCGGCGAAGCGGCGCTGGACGCCATCGCGCGCGGCAAGCTGTGGCTGAACCTGCGCAACGTGTCGGGGGTGGATGCGCGCCACGGCGCGCTGCTGGACGGCGTCATGGCCGACCTGAAGACGCAGCTTCCCGGTTTCGCCGCTTATAAGTGGCAGAGCGGCATCCTGATCTCCTCGCCTTCGGCGCAGGTCTATTACCATGCCGACCTGCCGGACCAGTTGCTCTACCAGATCGCAGGGCGCAAGCGCCTGCATATCTATCCTCCCACTCCGCCCTTCATCACCGCGCGGCACCTGGAAGACATCGCGCTGTTCGATGTCGAGGTGGATATCCCCTATCGCGACTGGTACGACGGCCATGCCCGGGTGCTGGACCTGACGCCGGGCCGGATGCTGGGCTGGCCGCTGAACGCGCCGCACCGGGTGGAGAATGTGGAAGGGGTGAACATCTCGCTCACCATTTCCTGCACCACCCCCATCAGCCGCCGGGGCGAGATGGTGCATCTCGCCAACGGCCTGCTGCGTCATCGCTTCGGCTGGACGCCGCGCAGCACCCGCACCGAAGGCACCGGCTTCCATGCCAAGGCGGTGCTGCAAAAACTGATGCGCCGCACCGGCTGGGTCAGACAGCAGCGCGCCCGCCGCCGGGTGATCGAATTCACCCTGGCCGACGACGCGATGCGCCAGGCCGCCGAATGAGCCTGGTGGTTGTCAATACCGCGCCCTCGCGCGCCGCCACACCCGCCTGGCGCGTCCGCCTGTCGCATGAATGGCGCGGCGAAAGCTGGCCGCCCGGCGACGGCACCGTGTTCCAGCGCGCGCCCTGGCTGACGCCGCTTTATGCCGCTATCGCCGCCAGGGAGCCACAGGTCGCGCCGCTGGTGGTCCGGCTGGAGGACGGCGATGGCGTGCCGGCGCTGCAACTGCCGCTGCTGCTGCGCCCGCTGGGCCGCCGCATCGCGCTGGAATTCGCCGATCTGGGCATGACCGATTTCAACATGCCGCTGCTGGGCCCCGCCGCGCCCGCCGATGCGCGCGCCGCGCGCGGCGCCTGGGCGGCGCTGCGCCGCGCCCTGCCGCCCCACGACCTTGTGCGCTTCACCAAGATGCCGGTGACGCTGGCGGGCCGCCCCAATCCGCTGGCGCTGCTGCCGGGCGTGCGGCCCTGTGCCGTCAACGGCAATCTGGTGGTCATGACCGGCGACTGGACCGCCTTTCACTTTGGTCTGGAGCGCACCGTCCGCAAGGAACTGGAGCGAAGCTGGCGGGTGTTTGAAAAAACGCCCGGCGCGCGGCTGCGCACGGTCACCGACAGCGGCGAAGCCCGGCATGTGCTGACGACGATGGACACGCTGCAACGCGCCCGCATGGCCGGGATCGGCCAACCCTTCACGCTGGACGATCCGGTGACCGCCGATTTCTACCGCCGCCTGATGGCGGGTCTGGGCGATCATGCCATCCTCACCGTGCTGGAAGCGGAGGACGAACTGGTCAGCGCCCTGCTGGGCGTGCGCGATGGCGAGACTTTTGTGATGATCCGCCTGGCCCATGCCGCGGACGCCTGGCGCAAGGTGTCGCCGGGCCGCCTGCTGATCCACAAGACGCTGGAGATGCTGCACGGCCAGGGCCTGCGCCGGTTCGATTTCAGCGTGGGCAACTATGCCTACAAGCGCCGCTTCGGCCCCACCCGCACGCCGCTGGTGGACTATTGCGAGGCCCGCACCCTTTCGGGCCTGGTTCCGGTGCTGCGGGCCGAAGCGGGCGCGCGGCTGCGCCGCCACCCCAAGACCCATGCCCGGGTGCGCCGCCTGCTGGGCAAGCCGCCCAGCCGCGAGGAAGACTGAATTCAGGCCAGCGGAATCAGCATCAGCCACAGACAGCTGATGCGGCCGCTCATCCGCGCCAGGGCGTTGCTCACCGTCTCGACGCGCAGGCCAAAGCGCCCGGCGGCGCGCAGCGCATGACGCAGCAGGCCGGGGCTGCATCCATAGTCGCTGGGCCGCGCCGCCACATCATGGGAATAGAAGATCACCCAGCCGCCGCCCCGCGCCGCCCGGTCGAAGGCGCGGTCGATGCCGCCTTCGTCCAGTTCGCGGTCTATCAGCGGCACGGCGTTGAGATACTGCGCGTCGGTGCGGCCCTGGTTGACGTCCGGCCAGATGCCGCGGCTGGAGCGGAAATGACGGCGCAGGCGCAGCTTCCAGGTCAGGTTGGCGTGTCCGAAGGGATAGGCGAAATTCTCCAGCGGCAGCGACGGTTCGAGTGTTTTCAGAACGTCGCGGTTGCGCAGGATATCGGCCTCGATCCGGTCGCCCGTCATGCTATCGGCCCGGACATGGCTGTGGCTGTGGCAGCCGATCTCATGGCCCCGCGCATGGAGGTCCACCACATCCTCGCCGCCGATCACCCGCCAGTGCAGATCCTGCACGCCCAACAGGCCGCCCGCGACATAGAAGGTGGCGCGGGCGTCATGCTCTTCCATCAGAGCCGCGCCGGTGGTGGCGGCCGAAACCGGCGCGTCGTCGAAGCTGAAGCTGACGGTGGGAACGCCCACCGCCTGGAAGGGCGACACCGGCACATGCCGGGCGATGCGGTGATGCAGCCGGGCGGCCAGTCCCGGAGGCGCCAGCGCATCCTCGGCGGGCGGAACATGCTTGATGAGCGAAGGTTGGCGCATCAGGTCCGCCCCGTGACGAATTTGAACAAGGCCAGGGCCGACAGCCCGTACAACCCGGCATAGATGGCGTTCAGCCACAGCCCCACGCGGATGATGTCCTGGGTGCTCCACAGCAGCAGCGCCAGCGCCCCGCTGCCCAGCACCGCCAGGCCCACCGCCACCACGGCGCGCGCGGTCATCCGTCCGCCCACGAAATACAGCTCGCCATGGAACTCCAGCAGATTGCGAAAGGCCGGCACCGCCAGCATCAGCGCCAGCAGCGGCAGGGCGGTGGCGATATTGTGGCCCAGAAGCAGCGGCCATTGCGACAGCAGGCCGACCACCACCAGAAAGCCCAGGGTCGAGATGGCCAGGATCACCGCTTCCATCGTCAGGATCCGGCGCACCGCGTTGCGGATGCGGCGGCCCTCGCCGATCAGCTTGCGGGTGTAGAGCGCGTAGAAGGAGCGCAGCGGCAAGGCGGTGAAATCCACCAGCCGGCTGGCGATGGCATAGATGCCCGCCAGCCGCGCATCGGCCAGCGACAGCACGATCACCTTGTCCACCTGCCCCTGGGCATTGAGGGCGAAATAGGACACCGCGAACATCAGCCCGTCGCGCAGCCGCGCCCGCAGCAGACGCAGCCGCAGGCGTAGCCGCGCGGCCGGGCGCAGGAAATACCAGACCACCGCCAGCGCCAGCAGATTGGTGACGAAATAAATCGCCACCCAGGCGTCCAGCCCGCCGCCGGTCATCGCCAGAAGCACCGCGCCGGCGGCGCGGATGGATGCGCCCAGCGTCAGGATCAGCGAACTGGCGCCGTAACGGCCCAGCCCGGTCTGGGCCTGCGCCAGCACTTCCAGGCTGCGCCAGATCCCCATCTCCACCAGCAGGATCGCGGCGAAAGCCGTCAGCGGCATCGCGGCCTGGAACAAGGCCAGCCAGACCGGCAGCGCCAGCGCCAGGCCCAGCGGCAGGGTCAGGCACAGACCGGCGAAATACGCGCCCAGATAACGGCCCAGCAGACGCGGCCGCCCGGCGGCGGCGCGGAAGGCCAGGCCGCCGAAGCCCAGGCCGGAAAAACTCGCCAGCATCAGCCCCACCGCCGCCGCGGAGGCGAACAGGCCCAGTTCGGCCAGGCTCAAGGCGTTGGCCAGCACGAAGAAATACAGCGCCTGCAGGCCCATGCGCCCCAGCGTGCCCGACATCAGCTTGCCATAGTTGAGCGCCTCGCGCCGCAGGTCCGGCGCGCGCAGCGTTCCCAGGATTCCGTCGCGTGCCGTGGCGGCAAAGGACATGACGTGATGGCTCCCGCCGGCGGAAAGCATCGGCAAGCCGCTTCGGCCCGCCTAATTTACGGGTTCAAGACCTAAGGAATGATTGTCCGGCGCGCTGTGCGAAAGCGGCACACATGACAAGGCCGTCATGTTCAGGCGGCGCGGAAACCGGCGGCTTTGGCGGGCAGCGGAAAGCCGACCGTCACGGTGGTGCCCACCCCTTCGATGCTGGCGATATGGAAGCTGCCCTTGTGCAGCGACACCAGCGACTTGACCAGCGCCAGGCCCAGGCCGGTGCCCTCGCTGGCCACGAAAGCGCCGTTGGCGCTCTGCTCGAAGGCGTTGCCGATGCGCGGCAGGTCGGCGGCGGGAATGCCGATGCCGGTGTCGCGCACCGCGATCCGCAGCTCGGACCCCGCAATGGCGGCGTTGACGGTGACCAGCCCGCCCTTGCGCGAGAACTTCACGGCATTGGCCAGAAGGTTCAGCAGGATCTGGCGGCAGGCGCGCTCGTCGGCGAACAGGGGCGCATCCGGCAGTTCCTTGACCAGCAGCACGCCCTGGTTCTCGGCGCGCTGGCTCATCATCCGCATACAGTATTCCACCGTCTGGTCCAGGTTCAGCGCCGCCGGCTCGATCTCCCACTTGCCCGCCTCGATCTTGGACAGGTCCAGGATGTCCGACACCAGGTTCAGCAGATGCTGGCCGGACTGGTTGATCAGCGCCGCATATTCGGCATAGCGCGGCGCCAGCGCGCCGAACATCTGGGCCCGCATCATGTCGGAAAAGCCGATGATGGCGTTCAGCGGCGTGCGCAGCTCGTGGCTCATATTGGCCAGGAATTCCGACTTGATCCGGTTGGCCATGTCGGCGGCGCGCCGGGCCGCTTCCAGGTTGCGCTTCTCGAAATTGCTCTCGCGCAGCAGGCGCAGGCTGCGGGCGAACTCCCCGATCTCGTCCGGGCGGTTCTCATAGGGAATGACCGCCTCGCGGTCGCTGGTGATCACCGCATTGATGCCGCGGGTGAGCGCGCGCAACGGCCCCACGATGGCGCGCTGCAGATAGAACATCACGAACCCCGTCAGGCCCACCGCCACCAGCATCAGCAGAACCCCCAACCCCAGCCGCAGATTGGCCGCTTCCAGCTGCTCGCCGGCATGGGCCTCGGTCAGGGTGAAGACCGCCTCGGAAATCGCCATGATGTCGGACAGGCCGGGATTGGAGCGCGCCAGCCAGGCATGGCCGTCCAGCGCGGACTGCCCCCTGTCCAGCCGCCGCAACAGGTCCCCGCGCAGGGCGCGATATTCGTGGAAATAGCTGGCGCCCGCCGCATCGATGGCCCGGCGCAGGACGGGCGGCTGATCGGCCTGCTCGGCCCGGATCGCGGTCCAGGTGCCGTCGATGCGGCCTTCCGAACGCAGGAACTGAGCGCGCTGGGCCGCCGTGACGGGGTGATCCTGCTGCAGGACGCGGGTGATGTTGCCGCGGTCGTACCCGGCGTCCACCCGCAACCGCCAGACCAGGTCGTTGATCTTCATCATCCGGCTGTTGAAGCTGCCGGACCGCGCCACGTCGCGCGAAAGGATCATGGCGCGCCGGTCCAGCACGTTCAGCCGTCCGCGCGTGGTGTTGCTGTAATGATCCAGCAGCGCGGCGGGACGCTGGGCCCGTGGCGCGTGCAGCGCCTTCATCGCGGCCTGCCAGCGCCATTCCGAGGTCTCATGTTCGGCCGTGAACGCGGCCAGGTCGCGCTGGGCGCGCGGATCGGCGCGCATGTCCTCGCGCACCGCCGACATCGCCCGGGTGGTTCTCCAGTGCATCTGCCAGATGTCCTCCAGCACCGCGCGGGAGGCGGGCGCGGGCGTCACCAGCGCGGCCGACACCAGGCCCGCCTCCAGCCGCGCGGTCTGGCGCGCGGTCAGCAGGCGGCGCGCTTCCTGGATGGCGCGCATGTCCTGCACCGCGATGTCGCGGCCCTGGATGGCGGTATAGGCGATGGCGCAGAAGACGAGAATCAGCATCACGGCCAGAAGGCTCGTGGCCACCAGTATCACCGATCCGACAGAGGTATTCCGTTTCACGCAACGACCCTTTGCCCGGCAGGCTAAGGACAATTGCTGTGCGGGCGATTAACGCCTCCCCCGCAATATGGTTAACCCCGCGTCAAGAAATCCGCGGATTTTATCGCAGATCCGTCAGTCCCCGGCCGATGGCGATGCGGATCAGGTCGGCGGTGTGGGTGACGCCCAGCTTTTCCTTGATGCGCGACAGGGTGTTGGCCACGGTTTTGTAGGCGATGCCCAGCGCCTCGCCGATCTGGGTCAGGCTGTTGCCCTGCGCCAGCAGGCGCAGGATTTCCAGGTCGCGCTGGGTCAGCGGCCGCATATAGGCGTTCTCGCCGATCTCCTGCGCCGCGATCTCCCCGGCAATATCGCGCTCGATCGCCGTGCCGCCCGCCAGCACGGTGTCCACCGCCGCCAGCAGTTCCTCGGGCGCGGCGTTCTTGCTGATGAAACCGCGCGCCCCCGATTCCAGGGCGCGGGTCGCATAGATCGGCTCGGCATGGAGCGAAAAGACCAGCACCGGCACCGCCGGATGCGCCCGCACGATCCCGCGCAGCAGTTCCAGCCCGCCCAGACCCGGCAGGTTCAGGTCCAGGATCACCAGCCCAAAACCGCCCCCC
>CALDFO010000583.1 GCA_937942205.1 uncultured Alphaproteobacteria bacterium | reverse complement strand
ATGACGCGGCGGGTCTGCGGCCCACGGTCCACATAGTCGCCCAGGAAATAGACACGGTATGGGCGCGCGCCGGCGTGGCCTTTGATGCGGGCCACCGCCGCCACCAGCTGGTCATGGCAGCCGTGAATGTCCCCGATGGCGTAAATCACGGCGCGGTCCCCAGCTTGGCTTGCAAGGCGGCGATCCTGGCGTCCAGGCCGGCCAGCTCTTCATGGTGCCAGTCCTGGGCTTCGCTCGTCTTGCAATGGTGGCGCAGCCATACCGCACGGTCTTGGATTTGCGCAATCCTGCGCTCGATGTAGCGCCGCTGGCCGGGGCTCACGGCGCGTCGTGGCCTTCATACCGGCCGTCCTGCAGCGGCCAGGCCAGGCCGCCGATGATGGCGGTGATGGCCGACTCCAGGCGCGATGGATTGTCCGGCGCCATGCGGTCAGCTTTGTAGATGCCGACGGCGTGGCCGGTTGCGGGCACAAGCCAGCCACCCAGCAGGAAGGCGATGGCGAGAGAAACGATGGTCATTGCGCGGCGCCCTTCTTGCCGGTTTCGGCCGGATACCAGGCCTTGGAATACGGGTGCTGGTCAATCTTCTTGTTCTTGAACACGCCGTCCTGGCGCAGCAGCTCCACCTCGTCCGCGGTGGCGCCAATCTCGATCGCCACTTCCTGGGGGTCATAGTGGTGGACGTCGATCAGCTCCCGCACAATTTCGGACATCTTGACCGCCGCGTGGCTGCCCTTCGCCCGGTTCATGCGGATGGTGATGATCATGGCTTCGGCCTGGGTCACATCCAGGATGGCGCAGGGCACCTTCCCGCCCCAGCGCGCCTTCACCAGGTCGCTGCCCAGGGTGATGGTGGTGCGGTGGAAGCCGTCGATGATGGTGCCGTCCTTGAGAATCAGCACGGGCTGGACCCAGCCCTGGCGCAGCAGGCTGCGCTCCAGCAGCTTCATCTCCGGCGTGAAGACGGTGTTCGGGTTGTAGCGGTTCGCCTTCAGGCTGGTGGCCAGGCGCCACTCGATGGCGCTGATAGGGTCAGGGGCGCGCTCGTCCTTCATGGGGAGATTTTTGCGGGTCATTTCGTCACCGTCAGCTTTCCGAGGCTGGTCACCACCACCGCGCCCTTCCGGTGCGAGACCTTCTTGGTCTCGATGAATACCGGCTGGGTGGCGTCCTCCAGCAGGGTCACCTCCACCCCCGGGTCATCGCTGGCGCTGGCGCCGATGCGATAGCCGCGGATGCGGCACCGGGCGCCATGCTTGGCGTCTTTGCAAATCGTGCCGACGGGGATCAGGGGCGTGGCCATGGTCAGGCCATTTTCCGGATGCCGGGCTCACCGCCCATGCCGGACCTGGTGCTGACCGGCCGCACGGTGGTTTCCGGGGCGTCATCCAGCAGGTGGCCGACGTGATCGGTGCAGCTGTCCACGAACTCATACTGGACATTGCTGGGCCACAGCTCCCATTCCGCCGGCTTGCCGCACGGGCCTTCCGGGGCGGCGATGCGTCCCTTCAGCCCTTCCAGGGCCGGACCTTTCGGGTGGATGTAGCAGCAGGTGCGCTCGGTCATGGCTTCACCTGGGTGGCGCCCTGCGCCTGCTGCTGCTTCTGGACCAGCAGGTTCATCAACGGCGCCGCCAAGGTGAAAGGCTGCTGCCCCAGATAGGCGATGATGTCGGTGTATTCCTTCGCCGTGAGGGTGATGGGGCGGGCTTCCGGCGCCGGCGCGGCCGCGGGCGGTGCGGGGTCTTGCGCGAAGGCTGGCGTGGCCAGCAGCAGCGCGGCGGCGATCAGGATTTTCTTCATGGACGACTCCGGGTTGGGGTTACGTTTTGGCCTTGGGAAGGATCTCACGCTTGTAGGCGCCGGACATGAAGGCGCCAAGCAGATAGTCGGGGGGATAGGTCTCCATGGTGGCGCGGCCCATCGCGCTGTCATACCGCTTCAGGGCCAGGGCCAGCTGCTTCTCGTCCTGGATGTTTTCCTCGATCCAGGTCCGGACGCCGGCATAGCTTTGACCGTAGCGGGCCATGAGGGCGTCGCGGTCCAGCTCTTTGAAATACCGCTCGTGGGCCAGCATTTCCGGGAAGGCGTTGGTGACGCGCTGGTAGAAGTCCGGCGCCGTCGCCTTGATGCGGTCAAACTGCTTTGCCGCCTCGGCGTGAAGGGGCGTGCTCACCCGCATGCTGCCGCCGGACCACATCTGCAGGTCATACAGGCTGCAGTATTTGATGCCCCGGTCATAGAAATACCGGAAGACGTCATCCTCCTCCCAGTCGAAGATGGGCTTGCACAGGTTGACGTTGCGCGCGGCCGGGTCCGTCACCGCGTTGATGTAGTTCTCGTTCAGCTTGTTCACGCTGGCGCGGAAGCGGATCAGGCTTTCGGCGGCGCGGATGCCGGTCAGGAAGGCGATCTTGCCGGTGCCGTAATGCGACGCGGTGAAGGCGTCCATGGTGTATTGGTCCATGACGCGGGTGTCGCCTGGCTCCAGGTTGATGCCCCAGGCCGGCTTGGGCCGCACCCAGCGATCCGGGCCGCGCGCCGGGTCCCACTGGATATAGCTGTGGCTGACGCCCATGACGTATTTGCTGCTGGCCAGCGGGACGGTGAACCAGAGCATGCGCACCCAGGGCTGGCGGCGGTAGCCGTCCACGAAATTGATCACCTCGTCCGGGATCAGCTCCTCGTCCCGGAACACGACGTCGACCTTCGGGATCAGGTCATTGGCCACGCCCACCTTCCCGGGCGGTGTCGCGCGCTCGATCAGCACTTCGCGCACCAGGTGCAGGACCACCAGGCTGTCCTTGCCGCCGGAGAACATGACCACCACCCGGTCAAACAGGTCGAAGATGTGGTGGATGCGCTTCTTCGCTTCCGTCAGCACGTCGGTGTCGATGTCGGCTTTGACGCGGGCCATTAGACAGCTCCCGGCTTGGGCTCGTTGGCGGCTTCCAGCATTTCCGCCAGGGTGCCAACCTCGATCGGCAAGCCCCAGCCTTGGTGGGACATAAGCCGGAATGGCTCACCCATGGCCTTG
>CALDFO010000582.1 GCA_937942205.1 uncultured Alphaproteobacteria bacterium | reverse complement strand
TGGAGCCTGGGTCAACGCGACCTGGGTCTGGACACCCGCGCCGCCGCCTCATCGCTGAAGGGATGCCAATAGCGCATGGCGATGAAGCATCGCGCCTCCACACCGTCGCCTGACAGGCTTTCTTCCAGCGCGCGGGCCTGCTTCTCGGTTTCCGGCACGATGGGCGAGCCGCCGCCGATCTTGGCATAGATCTCCCGCGCCACCGGGGCGCGGCGTCTGGCGATGAAGCGGCCCAGCGGGGCGCGGAGGATCCCGGGCAAGGAAATGATCGCCGGATCGCAGAACAGATTCTGCAGGAAGGGCCGCACGGCATCGGGTCCATCCGGGCCGCCCAGATTGAACAGGATGACGGCCAGCTTCATTGTCTGATGCGCTTCAGCATCTGCTCGACATGGGCGATGGGCGTCTCCGGCAGGATGCCATGGCCCAGATTGAAGATGAAAGGCGTTCCTTGCATCGCGTCCAGGATCCGGTCCACCGCCGCATCCAGCGCCGCGCCGCCCGCGATCAGCGCGATGGGATCCAGATTGCCCTGCGCCGCGCAGAGCGGGCCGATGGTCTTGGCGGCCCAGCCCATGGGCACGGCGGTATCCAGCGACAACGCCTCCACCGAGGTGGCGCGGGCATAATTCTCATAACCCTGCAGGGTCGAGGCGCGGGGAAAGCCGATGATATGCGCATCGGGCCGCGCCGCGCGGACCTTCTTCACCACCGCGCGGGTGGGACGGATGACCACCTGCTCATGCAGCGCGTCAGGCAGGCCGCTGGCCCAGCTGTCGAAGATCTGCACCGCGTCGGCGCCTGCGTCCAGCTGGCGCACCAGGTGGAAGGCCACGCAATCGGCGAGGATATCCAGAAGATGCCCAAAGCCCTTGGGATCGCGATAGGCCCACAGCTTGGCGGCCTTCTGCTCGTCGCCGCCCGCGCCCGCCGCCAGATAGGTGGCCAGCGTCCAGGGCGCGCCGCAAAAGCCCAGCAGGGTGGTATCCGCGAAACCTTCACGGTCCAGCCCGGCACGGGTCCGGCGCAGCGCCTCATAGACCGGCTCGAAATAGGCAGCCCAGGCATCACGATCCAGGTTGAAACCCGCCACGGAGGTCACAGGTGTCAGGCTGGGGCCTTCTCCGGGGGTGAAGGTCACTTTCTGCCCCAGCGCCTCGGGCACCGTCAGGATGTCGGAAAACAGGATGGCGGCGTCAAAGCCGAAACGGCGGATCGGCTGCAACGTCACTTCCGCCGCATAATCCGGATTCAGCGCCATGTCCCAGAAAGACCCGGCCTTTTCCCGCACCGCGCGATATTCGGGCAGATACCGGCCGGCCTGCCGCATCAGCCAGACCGGTGGAGTCTTTTCGGCGCTTCCGGCCAGTACGCGCAGAAGTTTCCGGTCAGGCATCAAAACAAGACTCCAGGGAATCTTAAGATGGTGAAGATGATGTTTGGGCTGTGGGTTGTGGGTGGTTGTGTGAAAGCCGGTCTGGCTTAATCCCAACCGCGCATGGACTCAAGCACTTGGCCGTCGTCGCGCCAAATCGTGACCGGCCGTGCGCCTGTTGGCGGAGGGGGCTTTTCATCCCCCGCCATCCCGGGCTTGCACAGTTTTCCCATTCCCGGCTAGGAGGCGTGTGGGCGCCTTGGTTCTGCTGGGGGTCGAATGCCCCGTTGCCGGGCCCGTTACGGGATAAATCCGGCCCTCTTGGGATAGTCCTGTGGATCGCAAGCATATCCATCTGGTCTCCGACTCCACCGGTGAGACCCTTCACGCCATGGCCAATGCCGCCCTGGCGCAGTTCGAGAATGTGGACGTGCATGTCCACCCTTATGCCATGGTCCGCAGCGAGCATCAGCTGACCCGCGCCCTGGACCATATCGCCATCATGCCGGGCCTGGTTTTCTTCACCCTGGCCAACAAGGGTCTGCGCGACAAGCTCAAGGCGCGCTGCGCCGATATCGAGGTGCGCTGCATCGATGTGCTGGAGGGGCCGGTCGCGGCGCTGGGCCAGTTCCTGGGCGCTTCGGAAACCCATAAGGTCGGCCGCCAGCACGAGGTGGACGCGCGCTATCTGGACCGCATCGAGGCGCTGAACTTCACCATCGCCCATGACGACGGCCAGTCGCTGGACAGCATCGACGAGGCCGAGGTGATCCTGACGGGAGCCAGCCGCACCTCCAAGACGCCGACCTGCGTCTATCTGGCCATTCGCGGCGTGCGCGCCGCCAATGTGCCCCTAGTGCCTCACCTGATGGCGCCGCCGCAACTGCTGGCGGCGAAAAGGCCCCTGATCGTGGGCCTGTGGGTGTCACCCGACCGGCTGGTGCAGGTGCGGCGCAACCGCCTTGTCAGCATGGGAACCGGACCGGGCCCGATGATCGGAATGGGCGCGGGCGAGAACCGCGACAGCAATTATGTCGAGCTGGACGCGGTGCGCTCGGAGATCTCCGCCACCCGCCAGCTGTTCGAAAATCAGGACTGGCCCACCCTGGATGTCACCCGCCGTTCCATCGAGGAAACCGCGGCGGCGGTGATGAACCTTCTGGCCGAGCGCCGCGAAGCGTCCGGAGGCAGCCGGGGTGGCTGACCTGATCCTGGCCTCCGCCAGCGCCAGCCGCAAGGCGTTGCTGACGGCGGCGGGCGTGGCCTTCATCGCCGATCCCGCCGACCTGGATGAGGATGGCCTGATGCAGCGATTGCAGGGCGAAAACACCCAAGCGGTGGCGCAGCGCCTGGCCGAGGCCAAGGCGCTGCATGTCGCAGCCCGCCATCCGGGGCGGATCGTGCTGGGCGGCGACAGCGTGATCGGTTTTTCGGGCCGCCATCTCAGCAAATGCGCCACCCTGGCGGCGGCGCGGGCGCTGCTGCGGGAATTGTCGGGGCAGACCCATCTTCTGGTGTCGGCGGCGGCGCTGGCCCGGGACGGTGTTCTGCTCTGGTCCCGTGCCAGCCCCTGCCGGATGACCATGCGCGCTTTCAGCCCGCAATTCCTGGAGGACTATCTGGCGGCCGAGGGCCCCGCGATCCTGTCCAGCGTGGGCTGCTATCATTTCGAGGGGCGCGGAGCCCAGCTTTTCGATAGAGTGGACGGCGATTATTTCTCGGTGCTGGGCCTGCCGCTGCTGCCGGTGCTGGCGGCGCTGCGCCAACAGGATGTGCTGCCATCGTGATCGGTCGAAATATTACGGGCAAGGCGAAAATCGCGGGCATCATCGGCTGGCCGGTCGGCCATTCGCTGTCGCCGGCGCTGCATGGCTACTGGCTGGAAGAACACGGCATTGACGGCGCGCTGGTGCCGCTGCCGGCGCGGGCGGAGGATTTCGCCGCCATTCTGGACGGTGTGCGGCGGGCCGGTTTCACCGGCGTCAATGTCACCGTGCCGCACAAGGAATCGGCCTTCGCCCTGGCGCACGACACCGACCGGGCGGCACGGATTTCCGGCGCGGCGAACCTGCTTGGATTTGCAGGCGGCCGCATCCTGGCGCGCAATACCGACGGCTTCGGCTTGCAGCACAGCTTGCGCGAGGCGTTGGGTCCGGATGCCTTGTCGGGCCAGGTTGCCGTCATGCTGGGCGCGGGCGGTGCGGCGCGCGGCGGCATCCTGGCGCTGCAGGCGGTGGGTGTGCGCACCATCCATATCCTCAATCGCGATCCGGCCCGCGCCAAAAGCCTGGCGGCGTCGCTGGGCAAGGACATCACCGCGACCCTGTTACCCGGCGGGTTGCCAGATTGGCCATCACGGGCGGGTGAAGCCGCGCTGCTGCTCAACACCACATCGGCGGGCATGGGCTCGATCCCGCCCCTGGCGCTGGATCTGGGGGCGCTGAACCCGGACGCCGCCGTCTGCGACATCGTTTACAATCCGCTGGAAACCCCGCTCCTGAAAGACGCCAAGGCGCGCGGCCTGCGGACCATTGATGGCCTGGGGATGTTGATGCACCAGGCGGTGCCGTCCTTCGAGATGTTCTTCGGCGTCCGGCCCGCGGTCACGCCGGGCCTGCGCGCCGCGCTGGAGAAGGTGCTGCGTGAGCGCGGCTGAACCGTTCGTGATCGGCCTGACCGGCTCGATCGGCATGGGCAAGACCCAGACGGCCAGGCTGTTCGCCGCCGAAGGCGTGCCGGTGTTCGATTCCGATGCCGCCGTCCATGATCTGTATGCGGGCGAAGCCGCCGTCCTGATCGAGGCGGCTTTTCCCGGCAGCACCCGCGCCGGCGCGGTGGACCGCGCCGCTTTGTCGGCCCAGGTGACCGGCGACGCCGCCGCGCTGGCGCGGCTGGAAAGCCTGATGCACCCCTTGGTGGCGGACCGGCGGGCCGATTTCCTGGCCGCCCATGCCACGGCGCCCATGGTGCTGCTGGATGTGCCGCTGCTGCTGGAGGCGGGCGTGCCGGTGGATGCGGTGGTGGTGGCGACCGCGCCGGGCGAGGTGCAGCGGGCGCGGGTGCTGGCCCGGCCCGGCATGACCGAGGAAAAATTCGCCGCGCTTTTGCGCCGTCAGATGAGCGACGCGCAAAAGCGTGCACAGGCCCATTACCTGGTGATGACCGACAAGGGCTTGGATCACGCCCGCGATCAGGTGAAAATGATCCTGGCGGATATACGGACGAAACTGTGATGCGCGAGATCGTCTTCGATACCGAAACCACCGGCTTCGAGCCGGGCGACGGTCATCGCATCGTGGAAATCGGCTGTGTCGAGCTGATGGATCATTTCCCCACCGGCCGCACCCTGCAATTCTATCTCAACCCCGAGCGCGATATCCCCATCGAATCCCAGCGCGTCCATGGCCTGTCGGCCGAGTTCCTGGCCGACAAGGCGCTGTTCGCGCATGTGGTGGAGGAATTCCTGGAGTTCATCGGCGATGCGCCGCTGGTGATCCACAATGCCAGCTTCGATATCAAGTTCATCAATGCCGAGCTGAAACGCTGCGGCAAGCCGTCCATCCCGCTGGCCCGCGCGGTGGACACCATCGAGATCGCCAAGCGCAAGTTTCCCGGGGCGCGCTATTC
Organism: uncultured Alphaproteobacteria bacterium; assembly: GCA_937942205.1. Lineage (GTDB taxonomy): Bacteria > Pseudomonadota > Alphaproteobacteria > Micropepsales > Micropepsaceae > Rhizomicrobium. The sequence goes on along the minus strand of CALDFO010000582.1, from coordinate 1,648 downwards.
GCTGGACGAATTGTGCAAGCGGTTCGGCGTGGACCTCACCGCCCGCTCCAAGCACGGCGCGCTGCTGGACGCCCAGCTCACGGCGGACGTCTATCTGGAACTGATCGGCGGACGGCAGAAGGGCCTGATGCTGGCGCCGGTGGAGGTTGCCGCCGCCGCCATGGACAAGACGCGGGCCGCGCGCCAGCGCCCGGTCCCGCTGCCCAGCCTGGCGACGGCGGCGGAACTGGAAGCCCATGCGGCCTTTGTCGCCAAGGAACTGGGCGACAAGTCGCTGTGGAAATTCGCCTGAGGCTTTTCAGGCCGGCGTATCAGGCCGTGGCGGTGGGCTGCTGCTGGCCGTCGGCCTGGGCCACGCGCGCCTGATAGAGCTGCATGAAGTCGATCGGCTCGATCATCAGGGGCGGCATCCCGCCGTCGCGCACCACATCGGACACGATGCGGCGGACGAAGGGGAACAGCATGTGCGGCGCCTGGATCAGCAGGATCATCTGCTGGGTGGCGGTTTCGGGAATGTTGGTCAGCTTGAAGACGCCGGCATAGGCCACTTCCAGCAGGAACAGCGGCTTGCCCTGGTTCTTGGCGTCGACGCGGATTTTCAGCTCGACCTCGAACAGGTCTTCTTCCAGCTTCACCGCGTTGAGGTCCACGCCCAGTTCGATCTGGGGCCGCTCGTTGATCATGGCGGCGGCGCCGGGATTTTCGAAGGACAGATCCTTGATGTACTGGCCGACGACCTGGAGGCCGGGCTTGGCGGCGGCGGGGGCCGCGGTTCCTTCGCTGCTCATGGGAAATCCTGTCCTGACGGAATGCGCGCCGCCGCTACCACGGATTGCGCGTATCTGACAAGCATGGGGCCGGGCCGGCGGCCTGCTTACGGTGTCAAAAGCCTTTCAAACCCTGGTTCTGGCGGCTAGGGTCGCCTGATTGCCGGGCGGGGCGGCTTACAGGGTTTCGTACATGCCGGATTCGCAGACGCTCATTCTTATCGTGGCCGCCACCGTGGCGGGCATTGTGCTGTTCCGCCTGTATATGATCCTGGGCCGCCGCACGGGCCATGAGCCGGAGCCGCGCTCGCCGCAGGCCCAAGGCCAGGCGCAGGACAAGTCCCGCGCCATTCCCCAGCCGGTTCCCGATGCCTTGGCGGCGCCGCAGGCGGCGGGCGTCTCCCAGGGCGGGCTGATCGACATCCAGCTTGCCGACCGCACCTTCGAGGCCGCCAAATTCCTTTCGGGCGCGCGCGAAGCCTATGGCCTGATCGTCAACGCCTTCGCCAAGGGCGACCGCCCGGCGCTGCGCCCGCTGCTGTCGCCCGAGGTGCTGGCGGCGTTCGAGGCCGCCATCGCGGCGCGGGGCGATGCGCCCGCCGCGATGCTGACCCGGCTGGCCGATGCCCGCATCACCGAGGCGGTGCTGGACGGCCGCCAGGCCGAGATCACGGTGGCCTTCCATGCTGAATTCACCACCGGCCCGGTCACCGATGTGTGGACCTTTGCCCGCAATGTGGACGCGCCCGATCCCAACTGGACGCTGGTGGCGACGGGTGGCGACGCCCATGGCGATCCGGGAGATGCAACCCCTTGAGGCGCGCGGGGCGCGTTGCGCTGGCGCTTTTGGCGGTGGCGCTGGCGGGCTGCGCCACCCGGCC
>CALDFO010000581.1 GCA_937942205.1 uncultured Alphaproteobacteria bacterium | reverse complement strand
GTTCCGGCCGCATCGCCAGTTGGCGCAGAAGGCGCACATGGCTGGCAACCGCGCCGCGCCAGGTGGCGTACTGGTGATAGGGCAGCCCGAACTCATCCGCCGTGCGCCGCACCACCGGCCCGATCGCCGCATAGTGACCGTGGCTGATGGCGGGAAACAGATGATGCTCGATCTGGTGGTTCAGCCCGCCGCTGAACCAGGTCCAGGCGCGGCTGCCGGTGGCGAAATTGGCGGTGGTGTGCATCTGGTGCGCCGCCCCCCCTCCCTCCAAGCGTGGCGGCGCGCCCCGCGGCGCGGGAAAGGCCACCGCCTCGACCTGATGGGCCATGCTGAACACAAAGGCCAGCGAAAGTCCCAGCGTCACCTGATAGGTCAGTAGGCAGAGAAGGGCATGAAGCGGCGGCAGCAGCAGGAAAGGCAGCGCCACGAAGATCGCCAGATAAACCAGCTTGGACAGGACGAATTCCAGCTTCTGGGCGCCGGTCATCGCCGGAATGCGCTGATAGGGATTGATGCGCAGGGTGAAGAACTGCACCCAGTCCTTCACGAACACCATCTCGATGGCGTTGATGGCATAGAGGACAAAGACGAAGACATGCTGGCCGCGATAGCGCGGCTTCCAGGCCTGCCGCGGCGACAGGCGCAGGAAACCGCGCGTCTCCAGATCGTCGTCCCAACCCTGGATGTTGGTGAAGCGGTGATGCAGGACCTGATGTTTGAAGTTCCACAGATAGCGGCTGGCGCCCAGCACCGTGGAAGCCAATATGCCGATCACCAGATTGCCGCGCGGACCCGGCAGCATCGCGCCGTGATTGGCGTCGTGGAAAATGTTGAAGCCGACGGCGCTGGCGGCCAGCCCCCAGGACGCGGCCATCAGCAATTCCAGCCACAGCGGCCCCGCCGCCAGCATCAGCGCGAAGGAAGCCAGGAACCAGACGGCGATAAAGGCGGCCTTGCGCAGCTGGCGCGGATTGCCGCGCGGGGCGCATCCCTGCAGCGCCTCATGCACCCGGGCGCGCACGGTCTTGAGGAAATCGCCTTCGGCGTCGAAGGCGATGCGCTGCGGGCCGTTGGACCTGACCGGTATGTCCACGCGCGCGCCCCCTGCCTGCCGGGCCAGTAAGCCCCAAACCGGGGACGGAAGATAGCGAAATACCCGGACTGGACTTGCGCCAAACCATCGCGCACCGTTGCCGCCGGTCTTGAGGGGGGCTTCCATGATCCGCGCGGCATTCCTGTCCGTTCTTGTTGCACTGCAAGCAGCGCCCGTTTCGGCCCAGGCGTTGCGGCCCGACCAGGCGCAATTCCGCGAGATTTACAAGGAACTGGTGGAAACCAACACCACCCTGTCGGCGGGAAGCTGCACCCTGGCGGCCGAAAAAGTGGCGGCGCGGCTGAAGGCGGCGGACTATCCGGATGCCGACCTGCACCCTTTCGCGGTGCCCGATCATCCCAAGGAGGGCGGGCTGGTCGCCGTGCTGCCGGGCCGTGATCCCAAAGCCAAGGCGGTCCTGCTGCTGGGCCATATCGATGTGGTGGAAGCTCGGCGCGCGGACTGGAGCCGCGATCCTTTCACCCTGGTGGAGGAGAACGGTTATTTCTATGGCCGCGGCGCCGCCGACATGAAGGCCCAAGCCGCCATCTGGGTGGACATGATGGTCCGTTTCCGCCAGCAGGCCCCCAAGTTCAAACGCACCCTCAAGATGGCGCTGACCTGCGGCGAGGAAACTTCGGATGCGTTCAACGGCGCGAGTTGGCTGGCCCGGAACCGGCGCGACCTGATTGACGCGGGCATGGCGCTGAACGAAGGCGGCGGCGGGCGGCTGGACGCGGACGGCAAGCGGCTGCTGCTGACGGTGCAGGCGGGCGAGAAGTTTCCGCAGAACTACCGGCTGGAAGTCACCAATCCCGGCGGCCATTCCTCGCGCCCGATGCCCGACAACGCCATCAACCGGCTGGCGGCGGGGCTGACGAAAATCAGCGCCTATCAGTTTCCGGTGATGACCAACGAGGCCACCCGCGCCTATTTCGCCGCCCTGGCGCCGCAGGTGGGCGGCGAGATGGGCGCGGCCTTGCGCAACTTTTCCCGGAATCCCGATGACGGCCCGGCGGCGGCAAAACTGGCGGGCGACCCCTCCTACAATTCGGTGATGCGCACCACCTGCATCGCCACGCTGCTGGAGGCCGGTCACGCCACCAACGCCCTGCCGCAGCGGGCGCGGGCCAATATCAACTGCCGCATCTTTCCCGGCGCCACGGTCGAGGAAGTGCGCGCCCGGCTGGAATCTCTGGTGGCCGATCCGCAGATAAAAGTCACCACCCTGGAAACGCGCAGTGAGATTCAGAAAGCGCCGATCCCGCTGACGCCCCAGGTGATGAAGCCCATCGAGGCCGCGGCCAGGAAGCTGTGGCCCGGCGTGCCGGTCGCGCCCTACATGCTGGCGGGGGCCACGGACGGGGCCTTCCTGAACCCCGCGGGCATTCCCACCTATGGCATCACCGGCCTGTTCGCCGACCCCGATGGCGGCTACACCCACGGTCTGAACGAGCGCGTGCGGACCCGCTCGGTCTATGAGGCGCGCGATTTCCTGAACGACGTCGTGCCCGCCTACGCCAATCAATAGGAGCATTCCCATGCGTATTTCCGGCGCGGCGCCTGTCGCTTTCCTGGCCGCTTTCCTGGCGGCCGCGACCGCCTTGCCCGCCGCCGCCCAGACCCTGCGGCCCGACCAGGCGCAATTCCGCGCGATCTACAAGGAGTTGGTGGAAACCAACACCACCCTGTCATCGGGAAGCTGCACCCTGGCGGCCGAAAAGATGGCGGCGCGGCTGAAGGCGGCGGGCTTTGCCGACAGCGACCTCACGATTTTCTCGGTGCCGGAACATCCCAAGGAGGGTGGGCTGGTGGCGGTGATGACCGGCAGCAACCCGCATCTGAAAGCCGTGCTGCTGCTGGCGCATCTGGATGTGGTGGAAGCCAGGCGCGAGGACTGGACCCGCGATCCCTTCACCCTGGTGGAGGAGGACGGCTACTTCTATGGCCGCGGCACCGCCGACGACAAAGCGCAGGCCGCCGTCTGGGTGGACATGCTGGCCCGTTTCAAGACCGAAAATTTCAGGCCCCGGCGCACCGTGAAAATGGCGCTGACCTGCGGCGAGGAAGGCGGGCCTTTCAACGGCGCGCGCTGGCTGGCCCAGAACCGGCGCGACCTGATCGACGCGGAATTCGCCATCAATGAAGGCGGCTGGGGCCGCATCGACGATCATGGCAGGCGCATCGTGATGAACGTCAATGCGGGCGAAAAACTGCCCATGAACGTCAAGCTGGAGGTCGTCAATCCCGGCGGCCATGCCATGCGCCCGGTCAAGGACAATGCCATTACCCGCCTGTCGGCGGCGCTGATGAAGATCGGGGCGCATGATTTCCCGGTCCGCGCCACCGACGCCACGCGCCAGTTCTTCGCCCGCATGGAAAAGGTGGCGGGCGGCGAGATGGGGGCGGCGATGGCGGCCTTCGCGAAAAATCCCGGCGACGCGGCCGCGGCGGCGGTGATCGCCCGCGACGCGGCCTATAACGCCATGCTGCGGACCACCTGCGTCGCCACCATGCTGGAGGCGGGCCATGCCACCAACGCCCTGCCCCAGCGGGCAACGGCCAACGTCAATTGCCGCATCTTCCCCGGCGACACGCCCGAGGGTGTGCGTGACGCGCTGGCGGCGGCGATCGGCGATCCCGCCGTCAGCGTGACGGCGCAGCCCACCCGCAGCGATGCGGTGCGGACCGCGCCGCCCCTGACCGATACCATCCTGAAGCCGGTGGAACGCGCCGCCGCGAAACTGTGGCCGGGCGTGCCGGTGATCCCCACGCTGGAGATCGGCGCCACCGATGCCGCCTTCCTGACGCCGGTGGGCATTCCCACCTATGGCTTCACCGGCATGTTCTTCGAGCCGGACGGCAGCCGGTTGCACGGCCAGAACGAGCGGGTGCGGGCGCAGGTGGTCTATGAAGGCCGCGACTTCCTCACCCAGGTGGTGAAGGACTATGTCCGCTAAGGCAGCGCGAAGGCGACATAGGCCGCGCCCTGCACCGCCTTGCGGTCGCGCTGGTTGTCGGCCTGGATCAGCACATACTGCTTGCCGCCCGCCATATAGGTGATGGGCGTGGCGTTGCCCGCGAAGGGCAGCACCGCCTGCCAGAGCAGCTTGCCGGTGGCGGCGTCGAAGGCGCGGATTTTCTTGTCGTACAGGGTCGCGCCGATGAACAGCAGGCCCGTCCGGGTCAGGATCGGGCCGCCGTAATTCTCGCTGCCCGTCACCTGGCCTTGCGCCGCCAGTTCGGGATATTCGCCCAGCGGAATCTTCCAGACGTAATCGCCGGTGTTGAGGTCTATGGCGTTCAACGTGCCCCAGGGCGGCGCGACGGCGGGATAGCCGTCGGGATCGAGGAATTTCTTGTAGCCGGTGAAACGGTACTTGGCGGGCGCGGGATCGTCCGCCGCGACTTCCTTTTTATCCGATGGAGCGTCACTGCCGTCACGCAGGTAGCGGATCAGCGCCGCCAGGCTATCGCCGCCGATGGTGAAGGCGGGCATCCGTCCACGCCCGGTATGAATCACCTCGGCGATCTGGTCGGCGCTGAGGCGATCGGTGATGCCGATCAGCGATGGGAAAGCGGGCGGCGATCCGGCGCGGTTGGCGCCATGACAGGCGGCGCAATTGGTCTGATAGGCCGCCGCGCCCACCCCGCCGCCCGCCGTCACCGGGGCCAGCCCGCCGGTCCAGGCGATGTCGTTGGCGTTGAGATAAAGAATGCCCCGCGCCGGATCGGCGGCCGCGCCGCCCCATTCCGCACCGCCGTCGAAACCGGGAAACACCAATGTCTGCTGCCCCAGCGCCATCGGGCCATAGACGCCCAGATTGCGGAAGGTTTTGAATTGCGCGCGCGCCCACCGGTTTGCCTCGGGGGTGCGGGTGGTCAGCATCTCCTCGGTCAGGTGCTGGCGGGCGAAGGGCGCAGGAGTCGCGGCGGCGGGCTGGGTTTTCGCCGTCACCTCGCCGGGCACATCGCTTTGCGGCACGGGCGTGTCGGTGACGGGATAGACCGGCTGGCCGGTGACGCGGTCCAGCACATAGAGAAAGCCCGCCTTGGTCGGCTGGGCGATGGCGTCGATCGCCTTGCCGCCGCGCCGGATGGTCAGCAGCACCGGCGGCGACGGAAAATCGCGGTCCTGCACATCGTGGCGCACCCCCTGGAAATGCCAGAGCCGCTTGCCGGTCCTGGCGTCCAGCGCCAGCAGGGTATTGGCGAACAGATTGTCGCCCGCCCGGTCCGCGCCGTAAAAGTCGCTGGCCGCCGAGCCGGTGGGCGCATAGACGATGCCGCGCTTTTCATCCACCACCATGCCGGCCCAGGCGTTTGCGCCGCCCGCCGTCTTCCAGGCATCCTTCGGCCAGGTGTCATGACCGAATTCGCCCGGATGCGGGATGGTGTGGAAAGCCCAGCGCAGCTTGCCGGTGCGAACGTCGAAGGCGCGGATATCCCCCGGCGCGCTGGGCAGGTTTTCCGCCGTGCGGAAGCCGGTGATCAGCAAATCCTTCCAGATCACCCCCGGCGTGGTCAGCGAGACATAGAGGCTTTTGTCATCGCGCCCCAGATGGTCGCGCAAGTCGATGCGGCCCTGGTCGCCGAAGCTGGGTATGGGTTTGCCGGTGGCCGGATCGAGCGCATAGAGAAAATGCATCACCGAGGCGAACAGGCGTTTTTCCTTGCCGCCGCTCCACCAGGTCAGGCCGCGCTGCGCCCCCTGCCCCTTGATGCCGGAATCGAAACGCCAGATCTCGCGCCCCGTCGCGCCGTCCAGCGCCAGCACCTGCAGCGCGGGCGTATAGGCATAGACCACGCCGTCCATCGCCAGGGGATGGGTCTGGGGGTCGCCCGGCCCCTCCATGCGGAAAACCCACGCCTGTCTCAGGGACGCGACATTGTCTTTCGTGATCTGGCCCAGGGTGGAATAGCGGTTGCCGTTCTCGCCGCCATAGAGGTGCCAGTCGGCGTCCTGGGCCGAGGCCGGCAGCACAAGGGGCAGCACAAGGGCGACAAGAGCACGCCGCATCAGGGGGAGCGGCCGGATTTCGATCATGCGGCGATGCATAGCATGGCGGCCGCTTTCCGCGGCGCGAATTCTGGGCCAGTCTGCGGCCGACACCACAGGGACACGACGATGAGCGACCACCACATCGGCCTGGACAAGGCCAACACCATCATTGCCGCCGCCTTCGCCAAAGGACGGGAGGCGGGCATGAAGCCGCTGTCCTGCGTGGTGACCGATACGGGCGGTCATGTCATCGCCTTTCAGCGCCAGGACGGCACCAGCTTCCTGCGGCTGGACATCGCCCGCGGCAAGGCGGCGGGCGCGCTGGCGCTGGGCGTCAATTCGCGGCGGATCGGCGAGATGGCGGCGGAACGCCCCAGCTTCATCGCCGCGCTGGGCCATATGGCGGCGAACGGCCTGGTGCCGGTGGCGGGCGGCGTGATCGTCAAGGGGCCCGACGGCCATCCCATCGGCGCGGTGGGCGTGACCGGCGACACCTCCGACAATGACGAGATCGCGGCCCTGGCGGGGATCGCGGCGGCGGGGCTAACCTCTC
>CALDFO010000580.1 GCA_937942205.1 uncultured Alphaproteobacteria bacterium | reverse complement strand
CCTGCCGGTGATGGAAAGCCCCAGCCATATCGTGCCCCTGATGGTGGGCGACGCGGCGCTGTGCAAGACGGTGTCGGATTCACTGCTCAAGGATCACGGCATCTATGTGCAGCCGATCAACTATCCCACCGTGCCGCGCGGCACCGAGCGGCTGCGTTTTACCCCGTCACCGGCCCATACCGACGCCATGATGGATGCGCTGGTGGAATCCCTGCTGGCGGTGTGGGACGCCCACAAGATCGTCCGCGCGGCGTAATCGGCGCGTGCCCCGCAAGGTCTATGTCGAATTCGTCGTCATCGGCAATTCGGTCAAGGCGACGGCGATTGATCCCGAGACCGGGCAGGAGGCCAGCGTGGTCGGTCCCGCCACCGCCGCGCAGGCGCAGATGGCCCAGGCCGCGCGCCGCAAGCTGGACTATGTTTTGAGGAAGAAGAAAATATAACCTGTCATGGCCGGGCCTGACCCGGCCATCCACGACGGGGCGATATGCGGCGGGGATATGTTTATATTCTCGCCAGCCACTCCCGCGCCCCGCCTATCATTCCCGCGAAAGCGGGAATCCAACTTTGTCGCACACCATAAAGCCGGATCCCGGATCGCGCGGCGTTGCGGCTTGGCCGGGATGACAAACGGAGCTTGGGCTCGCGGCCGGTATCCAGGATTACCGTCACTGCGCCTGCGACTCTGGATGGGCGGCTCAAGGCCGCCCATGGAGAGTGAGGGTTTGTGCCGGTGTCCAGGATTACCGTCGGACAGGGACGGCTTACTTCCGCCGCGACTTGCGCCCTTCGCCCTTGCCCAGGCCGATCTTCTTGGCGAACTCGCTGCGGCGGGCGGCATAGTTGGGCGCCACCATCGGATAGTCGGGCGGCAGGTTCCAGCGGGCGCGGTATTCCTCCGGCGACATCTTGTAGCGCGCGCGCAGGTAGCGCTTGAGCATCTTCAGTTTCTTGCCGTCTTCCAGGCAGACGATGTGGTCGGGCTGAACCGACTTGCGGACCGGCACGGCGGGCGCGCGCGGGGCTGCCCCTTTGGCGGGGCCGGGCTGGGCTGTACCGGCAAAGCCGCCCAGCGTGGCATGGACGTCGCGGATGATGGCGGGCAGTTCGCTGGCCGGGACGGGATTCTTGCTGACATAGGCGGCGACGATCTCGGTCACCAGCTTGAGGATGTCATCCTCGCCGGTCCCTTTGCCTTTGCCTGTGGCTTCGGTGCCCATGCGCGCCCGCTGTTTTATGCCCATTGCCCGTCCCCGGAAACCATCCGGGACTCTCCCCCGCAGAAGGGCAGGATTCGCGGAAAATCGCCAAGCTTTTCCAGGGCTTCGGTTAAGGTCGGTGCCGGGAGACGGCCAATACAGGGCAGGGCTGTCCAAAACGCGGCTTCCGACGCTAGATTTGGTGCGAGGGAAGGGGTAAATCCGCCATTCCTGCGCGGGCGCGCAAGCGACGGTTCCCGCATCCCTGTCCGTTCCAACGAGGTTTTCCATGTCGGCTGCACCCGCGAACCAGACGTCCGGTTTCTTCTCCCAGACCCTTTCCGCGGCCGACCCGGCTGTCTTTTCCAGCATCCGGGACGAACTGAACCGCCAGCGCGACAAGATCGAGCTGATCGCCTCGGAGAACATCGTCTCCAGGGCGGTGCTGGAAGCCCAGGGCTCGGTCCTGACCAATAAGTATGCCGAGGGCTATCCCGGCAAGCGCTATTATGGCGGCTGCGAGTATGTGGACGTCACCGAGCAGCTGGCGATCGACCGCGCCTGCCAGCTTTTCGGCTGCAGCTATGCCAATGTGCAGCCCCATTCCGGCGCCAACGCCAACCAGGAAGTCTTCTATGCCCTGCTGCAGCCGGGCGACGCCTTCATGGGCCTGGACCTGGCGGCGGGCGGTCACCTGACCCACGGCCATCCGGCCAACTATTCGGGCAAGTGGTTCAAGCCGATCCCCTATACCGTCCGCAAGGACGACCAGCGCGTGGACATGGACCAGGTCGCGGCGCTGGCCCGCGAACACAAGCCCAAGCTGATCCTGGCGGGCGGCTCGGCCTATGCCCGGCATTGGGATTTCGCCGCCTTCCGCGCCATCGCGGACGAGGTGGGCGCCTATTTCATGGTGGACATGGCGCACTTCGCCGGTCTGGTGGCAGGCGGCGCGCATCCCAGCCCGGTCCCGCACGCCCATGTGGTGACCACCACCACCCACAAGACCCTGCGCGGCCCGCGCGGCGGCATGATCCTGACCAACGACGCCGATCTGGGCAAGAAGTTCAACTCGGCGGTGTTCCCCGGCCTGCAGGGCGGTCCCCTGATGCATGTGATCGCGGGCAAGGCGGTGGCCTTCGGCGAGGCGCTGAAGCCGGAATTCAAGACCTATGCGAAGGCCGTGATCGAGAACGCCAAGGCGCTGGCCGAAGTGCTCAAGGCGTCGGGCCTGGACATCGTCACCGGCGGCACCGACACCCATCTGATGCTGGTGGACCTGCGTCCCAAGGGCGCCAAGGGCCGTCCCACCGAACATGCGCTGGATCGCGCGGGCATCACCTGCAACAAGAATGCGGTGCCGTTCGACACCGAAAAGGCCGTCGTCACCTCCGGCATCCGGCTGGGCACCCCCGCCGGCACCACGCGCGGCTTCGGCGTGGCCGAGTTCCGCGAGATCGGCAAGCTGATCGTCGAGGTGGTGGAGGCCGTGGCCAAAAACGAAGAAGGCGACGCCCAGGTCGAAGCCAGCGTGGCGCGGCGCGTCGGCGAGCTTTGCGCCCGTTTCCCCATCTATGCCTGAGGCGGCGATGACCCGGCCTGTCCTGACCGCGCCCGGCGAGGCCAAGAAGGTTCTGCTGCATTCCTGCTGCGCGCCCTGTTCGGGCGAGGTGATGGAGGCGATGACCGCGTCGGGCATCGACTACACCATCTTTTTCTACAACCCGAACATCCATCCGGAACGGGAATACCTGCTGCGCAAGGACGAGAATATCCGCTTCGCCGAGAAGCACGGCGTGCCCTTTGTCGACGCCGATTACGACAAGGACAACTGGTTCGCCCGGGCCAAGGGCATGGAATGGGAGCCGGAGCGCGGCGCCCGCTGCACCATGTGTTTCGACATGCGGTTCGAGCGCACCGCGCTCTACGCCCATGAGAACGGCTTTCCGGTGATGACCAGCTCGTTGGGGATTTCCCGCTGGAAGGACATGAACCAGATCAACGGCTGCGGCGTGCGCGCCGCGGGCCGCTATGACGGGCTGACCTATTGGGACTTCAACTGGCGCAAGGGCGGCGGCTCGGCGCGCATGATCGAGATCAGCAAGCGCGAG
>CALDFO010000579.1 GCA_937942205.1 uncultured Alphaproteobacteria bacterium | reverse complement strand
ATGTCAGCGGCTTCGTGACGCGCACCGGCCCGCGATGCACCCCCGGCGCCAGACGCAGCGTATCGCCGGGCGCGGCGGCATCCACCGCCGCCTGCAACGGCACGCCGCCCGCCGGCACCGCGATCTGCGCCGCCACGGCCGCACGGCCGGGCATGGCGGCGAGAAACGCCACCATGCCCGTGATCGCCATTGCGGCCGCGCGCGCCACGTCTAGACGCTCCGCGGCTCGACCAGCATACGGCCCTTCATCTCCATATGCATCGCATGGCAGAACCATGAGCAGTAATACCACCAGACGCCGGGCTTGCTGGCCGTGAAGGTCACCGAGGCCGTGGCGTGGGGCGGCACCTCCATGTTGATGCCATAGTTGATGATGGAGAAGCCGTGCGTAAGATCCTCCACCTCGTCGATATTGGTGACATAGACGGTGACCACGTTGCCCTGCTTGACGGTGAAGCTCTCCAGCCCGAAGGCCGGCGCCGATGACGTCATATAGACGCGCACCATATTGCCGTCGCGGATCACCTCGCTGTCCACCATCAGGTTGATGCCGTCGGCCGCGGCCTGCTTGACCGCATCGGCGAAGAACGGATCGGCGCGGTCCCAGATGCTGATCGGGTTGATCTTCGAGCGGTGAACGAAGGTCGCGTCATGCGGCTCGGCAAAGCTCGGACCGTCATGCACCAGCACCATCCGGTCGCCGGAAATGTCGATCAACTGGTCGTTCTCCGGCTTGAGCGGGCCGACATTGAGGTAGCGGTCCTTGGAGAATTTGTTGAGCGAAAGCAGCCATTTGCCGTCCGCCTCCTTGGTCTGGCCCATGGAGGTGTGATTGTGGCCGGGCTGGTAATGGACATCGAGCTTCTGGCGGATCGGATTGACCTTTTCACCGGCATAGGACCGCTTGGCGTCGTCGATGTTCCACTTGCAGACCTGGCTGTCGATGAACAGGGTGGTATAGGCATTGCCCTTGCCGTCATAGGCGGTGTGCAATGGGCCCAGCCCCAGTTCCGGCTCGGCCACCACGGTGTCGCGCGGCTTGATCTTGTCGTCGAACAGGGCATCGAACTTCCGCACATCGAACACCGTCACCGTGGGCGAAAGCTTGCCGTTGGCGACGACATGGATTCCGTCCGGCGCGGTGTTGATGCCGTGCGGGCTGTTGGCCACCGGCACGTAGCGAGTATAGGGCGAGCCGTGACGCCCATCGATCACCGGCACGCCGCCCATCGTCTTGAAGTCGCCCTTGGCGACCGCCTCCTCGATGCGCTTGAGGTTGAAGATGACGATCCAGTCCTGTTCCTTGGCCATCATCTGCTCGAGGTTCACGCCCTCCTCGGAATTGTAGCAGGTCGCGAAGGCATACTTGCCCTGATAGTCGGCATCCACATTGTCGAGATTGCCGTCAACCATCACCTGCCAAGCGATCTTCATGGTTTCGCCGTCCACGGCGGTGAAGATGGCGTGATACTGCTTGGGAGCGTCCAGGATCTTACCATCGTTGGGAATCGGCACGCGATCCTCGCCGTTGCAGAACACATAGCCCGTCTTGGGATATTTCTGCACGCGCAACCCATGTACCGTATGCTGGTTGGGCAACTGGATGATCTTGTCGCATTTCATCACATCCAGCCGGATGCGGGCGACGCGGGTGTTGGCCTTGTCGTTGACATAGAGATAGCGGCCGTCATAGGTCCCGTCCGTCTGGGACGGATGCGGATGGTGCAGGTCGCCGTTGAGATAGACCCCGCCATTGGCCTTGAGGAATTCCACGGTCTCGGGCAGCAGGCTCTCGGTCAGGATCTTGCGGCTCTCGTTGGTCTGCCCCCAGCCCGTGGCGCTGCAACGGTTGAATACCGGAATGCGCATCAGTTCGCGCATCGACGGCGCGCCGACGATGCGCACCTCGCCGGTCTGCCCGCTGGAAAAGAAGACATAATACTCGTCCAGCTCGCCGGGCTTCACCTCGGCTTTCTGCGTGGCGCCATCGGCGGCGGCATGGGGACCGCCGCGTCCCTTCAGTGCCAGCCCGCCACCGACACCAGCCGCGCCCGCCGCAACCGCCACGGCGGCGGTGCCCAGCAATTGGCGTCTTCCCAGGGCGGGTTTGCGATCCGTTTTTTCCTCAGACATGCGTTTCTCCTTCCAGTTGGCCTGTCAGCCTCTCGTGGTTGTTTCCTGTTCCAATGCCGGGACCGGTTTGCCCCCATGCGTGATGACCGGCGGCTTGAGAGGGCCCTTGCTCCGGCCGGAAGACGAGGACATCGCCTCGAATCTCTCCCGTTTCAGCCGCACCTGGATCATGTGCGGGCAGCGATGATCGTCGTGATAGAGTTCCTGGCAGTGCATACAGTAGATGCACTCGTTGACGTTGATCTGCCCTTCGGGATGGATCGCCTGCACGGGGCATTCCCGGGCGCAACGCTGACAGGGTGAACCGCATTCCGAATAGCGCTTCAGCCATTCGAACATGCGGATGCGGCCGGGAATGGCGAGCGCGGCCCCGAGCGGGCACAGATAGCGGCAGTAGAACCGCTCGATGAAGAGACCGGCCCCCAGCACCAGCAGGGCGAAGACGACGAAGGGCCAGCCGCGCACGAACTTCAGGATGATGGCCGTCTTGAACGGCTCGATCTCCGCATAGGTTTCGGCCAGCGTCACGGAGTATAAGGACAGGCCGAACAGGCCCAGAAAGATCATGTATTTGATCGGCCACAGCCGCTCATGCAGACCGAAGGGCAGCTTGACCTGCGGGATTTTCACCCACCGGGCGAGCTTGTTGGTGAGTTCCTGCAAGGCGCCGAACGGGCACAGCCAGCCGCAGAAGGGCCCCCTGCCCCAGAACAGCAGGCCGGCCGCCACCGCCGCCCACAGGATGAAGATCAGCGGCGCGGCGAGGAAGAACTCCCACCGGAAACCGGTTACCAGCGAATTGACGAAGGTCAGGACATTGACCACGGAAAGCTGGGCGTTGGCGTACCAGCCGAGCCACACCAGCGTGAACAGCAGATATCCGTTCCGCACCCAGGCGAACAGGCGTGGCCGCCGCACCAGCCAGTTCTGAAAGAAAAATATGGCCGTGAGCACCAAAAGGGCGGCCACGGTGATGCCGATCTTGACGGGGCTCCGCTCCCAGATACTCACCCACAGAGAGCCTTCATCGGGCATGGATAGCCCCGGCTGGGCGGCGGGCCCGGCTCCGTCCGGCTGGGCAGACCCCGTTTTCAGGTAGCGGCCCGGCAGCATATAGCCGAGATCGAAGGGCAAGCTCGCCTTGTCGCGTACGCCGAAACTGCGCTGGACCAGCAGTTGCAGCTCCCAGGGCTGGGAAAGGTCGAGCTGCAACTCGTCAGGCACGGTGAACAGCGCGATTTCGGGCAGATGCGGCGCGCCCTTGGCGGCGATATCGCCGATCCTGGTATGGTTGCGGTCCCGGAAACGCACACCCTGGCCATTCTGCATCACTTCGATGCGGTCGAAGATGCCGCCGCGCACATAGCCGGAGCCCTTGAAGGAATAGGCGCCGTCACCGGCCACCAATATCGCCGCCTGGCCCGGCTTGAGCGCCTTGCGCAACCGGCCATAGGCATCGTCGCCCAGCAGGCTGCGGCCGATGGTGGGAACGCTGACGGGCGCGATGTAGAGATCAATGAAACGGTCGCCGGGATTGCCGGTCTCGGGCCGTTCGGCCGCCAGGCGCTGACCGGCGGCGGCGAAGGCCTTTGTCACATCGCCCACGATCAGCTTCAGGCTGCGTATGGAGCCATCTCCGGTCAGCGCATCCCAATCGCGAATCTCCGACACCGCCATATCCACGGCGCCGGCCGGCGCGGCGGCGGCCGCGGCCGTATCGGCGGGCGCGGCGCCCGCCTCCTGCAACCGTCCGCTGCGGATCAGCTTCACCGCCGAGCGCACGACACTGTCGCTCATCACCAGCACCGTCACCGTCGCGCCGCTGACGATATCCACCTGTGGAATCGGGTCTCGTCCGGCCGCGACCCGGCCCAGATCCTTGCCGATCAGGACGTTCAGGGCGGCGACGACCTTGGCCTGCGGAATGCCGATAAGGACGATGGGCTCCTTGTGCTCGACCAACTTGATGCCGCGCACGACGCCCTTCGCATCAATGCCCACCAGAATACGGATCGGCTTGCCGGAATAGCCGACCGCGCTGGAGAAATCCGTGTTGAGGTAGGCGTAGCCGACTTTCCTGCCGCCGGACAGGACCGGCACGAGCGGCGGGCCGCCTTCAGCCTTGCCATAGGCATCCGCACCCTGAATCAGCTCGCCGGGCCGCGTGCCGGACAGAAAATGCTGCAGACTTTCATCGGCCAGGCCAGGCGAAACAGACAGGAAGAGCGACACGAACACGGCCAGGAACAATGTCAGCGCGCGATAGGCCCTGGCGATGACGGGCCGTCCGGCGATAGCGGTCCTGAACGTACACGTACGGGCCGG
>CALDFO010000578.1 GCA_937942205.1 uncultured Alphaproteobacteria bacterium | reverse complement strand
CGCCGCGTAAAGGCGAAAAGTGGCGGAATCAGCGGATTTTTGCCCTTCCACGACGAATAAAAAGGGCCGGAACCCGCGTTCCGGCCCTTGCTTTTAGGTCTTCTGTCCTAGTGGGTGACCATCGGATCGACATCGGCGTCGGCCAGCGGCACGGGGGCCACCACATCCGGTTCCACCCAGTCGATCGCTTCAGGCTGGCGGGCCAGCGCCACCGCCAGCACCTCGCCCATGGTGGAGACCGGCACGATCTTCAGCCCGGTCTTCACATTGTCGGGCACTTCGGCCAGATCCTTCTCGTTGTCCTTGGGAATGACGACGGTGGTGATCCCGGCACGCAGCGCCGCCAGCAGCTTTTCCTTCAGGCCGCCGATGGGCAGCGCCCGGCCGCGCAACGTCACCTCGCCGGTCATCGCCACATCGCGGCGCACCGGGATGCCGGTGATCACCGAGATGATCGAGGTCGCCATCGCCAAGCCGGCCGAAGGGCCGTCCTTGGGGGTCGCGCCTTCGGGGACATGGACATGGATGTCGATCTTGTCGAACAGCGGCGGCTTGATGCCGAAGCTGGTCGCCTTGGAGCGGACATAGGACCGCGCCGCGTCGATCGACTCCTTCATCACATCGCCCAGCTTGCCGGTGGCCTGGAAGCGGCCCTTGCCCGGCAGCATGACCGACTCGATGGTCAGCGTCTCGCCGCCCACTTCCGTCCAGGCCAGGCCCGTGACCACGCCGATCTGGTCCTCGCCCTCCATCTCGCCGAAGCGGTGGCGGCGCACGCCGGCATAGTCGCCCAGATTTTCGGGCGTGACCTCCACCGACTTGACCTTCTTGGACAGGATCTCCTTCACCGCCTTGCGGGTGAGGTTGGCGATCTCGCGCTTGAGATTGCGCACCCCCGCCTCGCGGCTGTAATAGCGGATCAGGTCGCGGATGCCGTCATCGGTGATCTTCCATTCGTCCGGCTTGAGGCCGTGCGCCTTGATCTCCTCGGGGATCAGATGGCGCTTGGCGATCTCGACCTTTTCATCCTCGGTGTAACCGGGGATGCGGATGATCTCCATACGGTCCATCAGCGGCTGCGGCATGTGCAGGCTGTTGGCCGTGGTGACGAACATCACGTCCGACAGGTCGAAATCCACCTCCAGGTAATGGTCGTTGAAGGTGGAATTCTGCTCGGGATCCAGCACTTCCAGCAGGGCCGAGGACGGATCGCCGCGATAATCGGCGCCCAGCTTGTCGATCTCGTCCAGCAGGAACAGCGGATTGCTGCTCTTGGCCTTCTTCATCGACTGGATGATCTTGCCGGGCATGGAGCCGATATAGGTGCGGCGATGGCCGCGGATCTCCGCCTCGTCGCGCATTCCGCCCAGGCTCATGCGGACATATTCGCGGCCCGTGGCCTTGGCGATGGACTTGGCCAGCGAGGTCTTGCCCACGCCCGGCGGGCCGACCAGGCACAGGATCGGCCCCTTGAGCTTGCCGACGCGCTGCTGCACGGCGAGATACTCCAGGATGCGCTCCTTGACCTTTTCCAGACCGAAATGGTCGTCGTTCAGCACCAGCTCGGCGGCGACGATGTCGCGCTTGACCTTGCTCTTCTTGCCCCAGGGCAGCGACAGCAGCCAGTCGAGGTAATTGCGCACCACCGTGGCTTCCGCCGACATGGGCGACATGGAGCGCAGCTTCTTGACCTCGCCCAGCGCCTTTTCGCGCGCTTCCTTGGACAGCTTGGTCTTGCGGATGCGCTCTTCCAGCTCGTTCATCTCGTCGCGGCCTTCTTCGCCTTCGCCGAGTTCCTTCTGGATCGCCTTCAACTGCTCGTTGAGGTAGTATTCGCGCTGGGTCTTCTCCATCTGGCGCTTGACGCGGCTGCGGATCTTGCGCTCGACCTGGAGCACGCCGATCTCGGCCTCGATCAGCGACAGGATTTTCTCCAGCCGCTCGGTGGTGCCGAAGGTTTCCAGCAGCGCCTGGCGCTCGCCGATCTTGACCGACAGATGCGAGGCGACGGTATCGGCCAGCTTGGCCGCATCGTCGATCTGCGCCACCGCCGCCAGGGTCTCGGACGGAATCTTCTTGTTGAGCTTGATATACTGCTCGAAATTGGCCTTGACCGTGCGCATCAGCGCCTCGGACTCCTGGGCCGCTGGGGCCTCGTCGCCGATCCGCTCGACGGTCGCCTGGAAGAAATCGGTGCGGGCGTTGAAGCCGGTGACGCGGGCGCGCCCCTTGCCTTCGACCAGCACACGCACGGTCTGGTCGGGCAGCTTCAGCAGCTGCAGCACGGTGGCCAGGGTGCCGATGGTGTGCAGGCCCTCGGCCGTGGGATCGTCCTCGGCGGCGTTCTTCTGGGTGAGGAGCAGAATCTGCTTTTCCTCGTTCATCACCTCTTCCAGGGCGCGGACGGACTTTTCGCGGCCGACGAAGAGCGGAACGATCATGTGGGGAAACACCACGATATCGCGCAGCGGCAGAACCGGCGCGGTCAGGGTGCCGTCAACAGGGGTATCAACAATCTTGGGGGCGTCATCCGCCATTTACGCTGCTCTCCTGACCGGCCAGCCTGCCGGTCCTTGATCCGGCTTCTCCCCGAATGGGCGGGAAGCCTTTGCTTTGAAAGAGCCGTCCTGGACGGGACCGGCTCCGGATACCGTAAGGTGGCCCCCCTAACCCGGGGTTTCAAGGCAAAGGACGGGCCGCGCCCCCGAAGTTCCCCCCGGCAGAGCAAAAAGCCTGGGGGAATCCGGGTTTTCCCCGCGCATCGCTGATCTGTGTGGATGATTTGTCCCATTCGCGGCCGGCGTTAAGATGACGGCGAGCAATAAAAAAGGGGCTTTGCGATGCTGAACCGGCGCGATCTGTGCACGATTCTGGTGGGCGCGATGGCGGGACCGGCGATGGCGCAGAGCCCTCGCCAGCCCTTCTATGCCAGCACCGGCCCCCATCTGACCCATTACGATCTGGATGTCGCGGCCGCCCGCGTGACGGCGCGCGGCACCGTCACCCTGCCGGCCAATGTGCAATATGCCTGGCCCGATCCGGCCCGGCGCTTTCTCTATGTCGCGGTCAGTAACAACCGGCCGGGCGACGCGGCCGCGAACAGGCATTGTTTCGCCGTCTTCCGCATCGCGCCCGACGGCGCCCTGACGCCGCATGGCGCGGTCGTGCCGCTGCGCCAGCGCCCCGTCCATGCCAGCCTGGATCACAGCGGCCGCTATCTGCTCGCGGCCTACAACCTGCCCAGCGCCGTTTCGGTTCACGTCATCAATGCCGACGGCAGCATCGGGGCCGAAGTGATCCAGCAGCAGACGCTGGACACCGGCATCTATGCCCATCAGATCCGCGCCACCCCGTCCGACGCCACCGTGGCGCTGGTCACCCGCGGCAACGATCCGCGCCCCGGCAGCCCCGAAGACCCCGGCGCACTGAAAATCTATCGCTTCCAGCAGGGCCAGTTGTCCAACCTCCAGTCGCTGGCCCCCGGCGGCGACGGCATCGGTTTCGGCCCCCGCCATCTGGACTTCACGCCCGATGGGCGCTTCGCCGTGGTGTCGCTGGAACGGGAGAACAGCATCGGCATCTGGAAGCTGGAGCCGGACGGCCGCCTGGGCGCCGAACCGCTGTTCCGCAAAAGCGCCCTGCGCGATCCCGACGCCAAGGCCAAATATCCGGGTCAGACGGCCGGGCCGATCCATGTCCATCCCGGCGGGCGTTTCATCTATCAGACCAATCGCGGCTCGGGCACCATCGAGCAGGACGGGCGGCGTCTTTCCAACGGCGGCGAGAACAATGTCGTGGTTTGGGCCTTCGATCCCGCCACCGGCGAACCCCGCCTGATCCAGCACGCCCCGGCGCACGGCTTCGAGCTGCGGACCTTCGCGGTGGACCCCGGTGGTTCGTTGCTGGTCGCCGCCAGCCAGGTCCCCATGCTGGTGCGCGAGGGCGGCGCCGTCGCCAGCGTCAGCGCCGGACTGTCGCTGTACCGCATCGGCGTGGACGGCAAGCTGACCTTCGTCCGCAAACAGGATGTGGATACGTCCGCCGGCCCGCTGTTCTGGTCGGGCCTGCTCACCATGCCTTAAAGTCCGCTTCCTAACAAAGAGATTTTGGCCGTCCGAGCAGAAGCGCGCGCGGAGCGTACAAAAGTACGTGAGCACGCGCGACGCACTCGGCGGTCAAAAGATCGCGTTAGGAAGCGGACTTGGCTTCGGCCTTGTCGGAATAGGTATACAGCGGCCGCGCCTTGCCATCGACCACGTCGGCGGTGATCACCACCTCCTGCACACCGGTCAGGGTGGGCAGTTCGAACATGGTTTCCAGCAGGATGCCTTCCAGGATGGACCGCAGGCCACGGGCGCCGGTCTTGCGCTGGATCGCCCGCTTGGCGATGGCGTGCAGCGCCTCTTCCTGGAAGCGCAGCTTGACGCCTTCCATCTCGAACATGCGCATATACTGCTTGGCCAGCGCGTTCTTGGGGCGGGTCAGGATTTCGATCAGCGCCTGCTCCTGCAGGTCGCCCAGCGTCGCCATCACCGGCAGACGGCCGATGAATTCGGGGATCAGGCCGAACTTCAGCAGATCCTCGGGCTCGACCTCACGCAGCAGTTCGCCGGTGCCGCGCTCGTCCGGGCCCTTGGGATTGGAGCCGAAGCCCATCGAGGAGCCCTGGGTGCGCTGGGCGATGATGCGGTCCAGGCCCGCGAAGGCGCCGCCGCAGATGAACAGGATATTGGTGGTGTCCACCTGCAGGAACTCCTGCTGGGGATGCTTGCGGCCGCCCTGCGGCGGCACCGAGGCGACGGTGCCTTCCATGATCTTGAGCAGGGCCTGCTGCACGCCCTCGCCCGACACGTCGCGGGTTATGGACGGGTTGTCCGACTTGCGGCTGATCTTGTCGACTTCGTCGATATAGACGATGCCGCGCTGGGCCTTTTCGACATTGTAGTCGGCGGCCTGGAGCAGCTTGAGGATGATGTTCTCGACATCCTCGCCGACATAGCCGGCT